>NZ_JBFAXI010000109.1:0-27935 GCF_040680735.1 Streptomyces sp. NPDC051987
TTTTGGCTGGGGCCGGCTTTCCCCCGGCGGCTTTGGGGGGGGGGGGTTTTGTTGGGGGGGTGGGGGGGTGCGCGCGGCTCGCCCCCAAAGGCCCCCTGGCCGGTCACCTGAGGAGGGTTCAGGTCACGAGTTGACCTGCGTGGTCACCAGGTCCGAGAAGGTGGTCAGCCGGGTGTAGACACCCGGGTAACCCGCCTCCGCGCACCCCTCTCCCCAGGAAGTGATCCCTGCCAGGACGCCCCCGATGAGCAGGGGACCGCCGCTGTCGCCCTGGCAGGTGTCTGTGCCGCCGGACGTGTATCCGGCGCAAACCATGTCGGTCTGGACGAAGTCCGAACCGTAGGAGCTCTTGCAGCTGGAGTCGGACACGATCGGGACGGTCGCGGTCCGCAGCTGGTTGGAGGAGCTGCCGTTCTCCGAGGTGGTGCCCCAGCCGAGGATGCGGGCCGTGGTGCCGGCCGCGTACACGCTCGTCTGGGCGGACGTCACGTACGGCGCCGGGGTGTACGACATCGCCGTCGACAGGGTCAGGACGGCCACGTCGTCGCCGTTGGTGGCGTCCGTGTAGTCCGGGTTGATCCAGATCTTGCTGACCTTGCTCACCGTGCCGTTGGTGCCGTTCAGGTACGTGCGGCCGCCGACCACGCGGACGCTGCTCGTGGACTCGCCCTCCATGCAGTGCGCGGCGGTCACCACCTTGGTGGAGGACACCAGGGTGCCGCCGCAGAACTGGCTGCCGGACGCGTCCGTGATCTGCATCATGAACGGGTACGCGGTCGTGGTGGTCGTGGTGCCGCCGACGATCGGCTGGGGAGCGGCTGACGCGGTGGGGGACGCGATCAGCGCGGTCGCCGCGGCGGCGGCGGTGGCCACCAGTGCTGCGGCGGTCTTTCTTGCGCGGTGGTGCCCGAACATGAGTCTCCTCAGTGGGGGTTGCCGGTGGGGGTCGCGCGGGTGTGGGGGGTGCAGCACGGGGGTCGCGGGACCGACCCCCGTATGCCCGGGCGAGCGGCACATCCATAAGCTAGGACCCGGAACCCCACCCTCCCAATGAGGGAACCCCCTAGGGGGATGGGGGAGGGAAAACCCTCGGTCCGCCTCAGTTAACCGGGAGCGCTCTCACTTCGCGCGTCGCCCTGCCGCCAAACGGACTATGTCCACGCGCGATCGGATGCCCAGCTTGCGGTAGACCCGGGTGAGGGTGGCCTCCACCGTCTTGACGCTGATGAACAGCCGGGCGGCGATCTCCCGGTTGGTGGCACCCTCCATGACCAGCGCGGCGACCTGACGTTCCATCGCGGCCAGCCCGTCCAGGGCGTCCAGCGCGGCCGGCGCCTCGACCGCCGGCTCCGGTGCCGAGACGGCCTCGTCCACCTGCCGCAGCCACGGCAGCGCCCGGCACCGCCTGAACAGCCGGGTGGCCTCGTCGAACGCGGCGGGGGAGCGCCGCTCGCGCAGCGCGGCCAGCGCGAAAGCGGCCCGCGCCTCCTCCAGGCCGTAGCCCAGCTTGGCGAACCGGTCCTGAGCCGAGGTCAGCAGCGCGACGGCCGCGTCGCGTTCCCCGTGCGCCGCCCGGACCAGCGCCTCGGCCCGGTCGAGGGCCGCCAGGACACTCTCCCGGCCGAGCCGGAGCGCGTGCTGACGGGTGACGTCGATGACGTCCTGCGCCTCGGCGGTCTCACCCACCCGGACGAGTGCCTCGGCGAGGTCGCCCTGCCAGCGGCCGCGGGCCGGGTCGGTGATGCCGAGGCTCTGCTCCAGCTCCCGCACCCGGCGCAGCGAGCGGACGGTGCCCGCCGGGTCGCCGGCCACCAACTGGGCGTACCCGAGTGCACCCAGGGCCCGGGAGAGGTACATCGTGTCGCCGTCCTGCTCGGCGTGCTCCACCGCCTCCCGGGCGAGCGCCAGGCCCCGGTCCACGTCGCCGCCGGACGCCTCGGCCAGTGAGGTGAGCATCGCGGAGGCGGTCTCGCCGATCCCGGAGTCATGGGCGAGGCGCAGGCCCTCCCGGGCCAGGTCGAGGGCGCGGCCGCAGTGCCCGGAGCGCAGTTCGGTCTCGGCGAGCCCGCGCAGGAAGTGCACCTCGCTCTCCACCTGCCCGCGCCGGCGCACCTCGCGCAGCAGCGCGGTGACCGTGGCCCGCGCCTCGGTCAGCTGGTCGCCCATCACCAGCCAGCGGAACCTGGCGCTGCCCGCCCCGTTGTGGTGGCAGGCCACGTACGGGTCCTGCGGCTCCTTCAGAGCGCGCTTGATGGTGGCGGGCGCCGCCGGATGGCCCATCAGGGTCTCGACCTGGGCCTGGAGGGAGAGCGCGAGAAGTTCCGTGCGCCGGTCGCCGCCCTCGGCCGCGAGGTCCGCGGAGTGCGCCGCCGCCTGCCGGGCCTCGGTGAAGTCGCCGCCCACGATCAGTGCCCGCCAGGCCAGCTGGTAGTGGACCTTGCCGAGCAGCCGCGGGTCGTCACCGGCGTCGGCGAGGGCGTGCGGGAAGGCCGCGTCGACCTCGGTCATGGTGTGGCCGGCGGAGTCGATCACCAGGATCCAGGCCCGCACCCGGTCCGCCGGCCGGGTGGCGTGGGTGAGCACCTCGCGGGCGATGTCCTGGGCGAGGTCGATCTCGCCCGCGCTGGTCGCGTCCTCGGCCGCCTGGAGCCGGCGCTCGGCCGGGGTGGGGGTGTGGTCGCCGGGGGTGTGCCGGGCGGCGAGCAGGCCGATCTGCGCGGCCACCGAGGGCGCGCCCCGGTCCCGGGCCTCGGTCGCGGCCTCGGCGAGCCGGTCGGCGACCTCCGGGTCGGTGCCGGTGGTGGCCAGGGCAAGGTGCCGGGCCCGCTCGATCGGGTCGGAGGCGGCGGTGGACAGCGCCGCGTGCGCGGCCCGGCGTTCCTGCGCGGGCGCCTCCGCGTACAGCGCGGCGGAGATGAGGGGGTGCGCGAACCGTACGGCGGGCCCCTCCGGCTCCGTGGTCAGCAGCCCGAGTTCGGCCGCCTGGGCGCACTCTGCCTCGGCGTTCTCCCGGCCGGCCGCGTGCAGCAGGGCCTGGGTGGGGCGGGCGCCGGCGCTGGCCACCAGCAGGGTGCGACGGGCCTCGACGGAGAGCATGTCGAGACGGCTGAGCACCAGGGCGCGCAGCGAGGTCGGCACCGGCAGCGGCTCGCCGGGGCGGGGCGGGGTGGGGCTCTCGGCGAGGGCGCGGCCGAGTTCCAGGGCGAACAGCGGGTTGCCGCCGCTGGTGCGGTGGATCTCCCGGACCGTGGACCGGGTCAGCCCGGTGTGGCCGCGGTGGTCGAGGAGTTCCGAGACCTGCCCGCGGGTGAGCGGGCCGAGGCGGACGGCGACGGTGTCCGGGGGCGACGCGCGTAGGTGGCGGTCGTACTCCTGGCCCTCCGTGCGGACCGCGGACAGCAGTTGGACCGGGGTGCCGCCGAGCCGGCGGGCGGCGAAGCCGAGGAGTTCGGCGCTGGCCGGATCCAGCCACTGGAGGTCGTCGGCGACGATCAGCACGGGGCCCTCGGCGGCCAGCACGCGCAGCGCGGAGAGCACGGCGAGGCGCAGGGCGAGCCCGTCGCGCTGGAGGGTGGACTCGCCGCGGCCGGTGAGCGCCGACTCCAGGGCGGTGCGCTGGGCGCCGGGCAGGTGGCCGGAGACGTCGTCGAGGACCAGTCCGAAGAGGTCGGCGAGAGCGAGGAACGGAAGGTGGGATTCGGACTCGGTGGCCGAGCAGCGCAACACCGTGCGGGCGGTGGCGGCATATTCCGCGTCCAGTGCCCGCAGGACGGTGGATTTTCCTATTCCGGCGGGCCCGTGCAGGAGGACGCTGCCGCCCGAGGCGAGCTGCTCCCGGGCGGCCGCGACCAGCTCCGCCCGGCCGATGACCAGGTCGGGGCGGCATCTGGCAGGCTCCTGGAAGTCCCGTCGCACGGTCACCGCTCCCCTCGTGTGTCGTGTCCAAACCAAATTCTAGGCAATGAACCACGAAATCCGGCCGAACGGCATGGTGAGGGAAATAACAGGGGCTTGGCATAGGGCAATTCACTGCGCGTCCGCATGAATGGAATGGGTCCCCTCCGGCTATGGCAACAACCCCGTCCGACGAGCCGCCGACACCGCCTCCCCCCGGGTGTGCGCGCCCAGCTTCCGCATCGCCGAGCGCAGGTAGCCCTTGACCGTCTCCGGCCGCAGCCCCAGCCGCTCCGCCACCGTCGCGTTGGTCGCCCCGGCCGCCACCCACGCCAGCACATCCAGCTCCCGTGGCGCCAGGGCCGCCTCGGCCACCGGTGCCGGGGCGGCGGTCAGCAGCCCGCAGGCGGCGACGAGTTCGGCACGCAGCTCCGGGTCGGTGATCCGCGGCGCCAGGGCCCGCAGCGCGGCATGCGCCTCCCGCACCTGCTCCCAGGCGGCCCCCGGATCCCCTGCGACGGCCGGTTCCGGCCGCGCCGCCGCCAGCAGCACCCTGGCCTCCTCCTGCACCACCAGCGCCTGCTCCACGTCCCGGGCCGCCGCCACCGCCGCGCCCAGCGTGCGGTCGCCCAGCGGCTGGGCGGTGCGCAGCGCCCCGTACAGCACGCCCCGCACCCGGCGCCGTACCACCACCGGCACCGCGAGCACCGAGCGGATGCCCTCGGCCGCCACCGGTACGTCGTACTCGTGGCTGATCTGCCGGGAGACGGAGTAGTCGGTGACCGCGCACGGCCGGGCCAGCGCGACCGCCCTGCCGCCCAGGCCGTTGCCCGAAGTGACCGCGAGCGAGCGCAGCGCCGCCGTGTGGGTGCCGGTCAGTTCACTGATCCGCACCTGGGTCCGGCCCGCCTCGACGAGACCGCCGAAGGCGATCGGGAGCCCGGTGGCGCGCCGCAGTCTGGCCAGCGCCCCGCGTATCTCCACCGCCCCCGCGACCTCTGCTGCCACCTGTCCTGCCCCTTCGCACCCCGGCCTCGTGCGGTCCACACCCCCGTTCGGGGGTAGTGAGACCTGCATCACGGATTACACGATGCCAGAGAGCCGCCCGGCAATGGCCCGGTACCGAAGGAGACGCGTATGACGAGTGCGACGGAGGACTTCCGCAGGGCACGGGACTTCCTGCTGGAACACCGTACGGACTACGCCACCGCCTACCAGGGTTTCGCGTGGCCGCGTCCGGACCACTTCAACTGGGCGCTCGAGTGGTTCGACGTCATCGCCGAGGGCAACGACCGCACCGCGCTGCACATCGTCGAGGAGGACGGCGCCGAGACGAGGCTGTCCTTCGCCGAGCTGTCCGAGCGCTCCGACCGGGTCGCCAACCACCTGCGGGCGCGGGGCGTCGAGCCGGAGGACCGCATCCTGGTCATGCTCGGCAACCAGGCCGAGCTGTGGGAGACCGCGCTGGCCGCGATGAAGCTGCGCGCCGTCGTCATCCCGGCGACCCCGCTGCTCGGCCCGGCCGACCTGCGCGACCGCGTCGAGCGGGGCCGGGTGAAGCACGTGATCGTGCGGGCCGAGGACGCGGCCAAGTTCGCCGAGGTGCCGGGGGCGTACACCCGGATCGCGGTGGGCGGGCTGCCGGCGTCGGAGGAGGGGCCCTGGGAGCCGTACGAGGACGCGTACACCGCCGCGGCCGGCTTCGTGCCCGACGGGCCCACGCTGGCCGACGACCCGCTGATGCTCTACTTCACCTCCGGCACCACCGCCCGCCCCAAGCTGGTCGAGCACACCCACACCTCGTACCCCATCGGGCACCTGGCCACCATGTACTGGATCGGCCTCAAGCCCGGTGACGTGCACCTGAACATCTCGTCGCCCGGCTGGGCGAAGCACGCCTGGTCGAACCTGTTCGCCCCGTGGAATGCCGAGGCGACGGTCTTCATCCACAACTACACGCGCTTCGACGCGGGCCGGCTGATGGCCGAGATGGACCGGCACGGTGTGACCTCCTTCTGCGCCCCGCCCACCGTGTGGCGGATGCTGATCCAGGCGGACCTGAGCCAGTTGGCGACCCCGCCCCGCGAGGTGGTGGCGGCGGGCGAGCCGCTCAACCCCGAGGTGATCGAGCAGGTCCGGCGGGCCTGGGGCGTGACCATCCGGGACGGGTTCGGGCAGACGGAGACGGCCGTGCAGGTCTCCAACAGCCCCGGGCAGCGGCTGAAGACCGGGTCGATGGGCCGTCCCAGCCCGGGGTACAAGGTGGAACTGCTCGACCCGGTCAGCGGTGCTCCCGGGGCCGCGGAGGGCGAGATCGCGCTGGACCTGGCGGCGCGGCCGGTGGGCCTGATGACCGGCTACCACGGGGACGCCGACCGGACGGCGGAGGCGATGGCCGGCGGCTACTACCGCACCGGGGACATCGGCTCGCGGGACGAGGACGGCTACATCACCTACGTCGGCCGCGCGGACGACGTGTTCAAGGCCTCCGACTACAAGATCAGCCCGTTCGAACTGGAGAGCGCGCTGCTGGAGCACGAGGCGGTGGCCGAGGCGGCCGTCGTGCCCGCACCGGACGAGCTGCGCCTCGCCGTGCCGAAGGCGTACATCGTGCTGGCGGCGGGCTGGGCGCCGGGTCCGGACACGGCGAAGGTGCTCTTCGAGCACTCGCGTCAGGTGCTGGCGCCGTACAAGCGGATCCGGCGCCTGGAGTTCGCCCCGCTGCCCAAGACGGTGTCCGGCAAGATCCGGCGGATCGAGCTGCGCGAGGCCACGGCCGCCGGCTCGGCCGAGGAGTACCGCGAGGAGGACTTCCGGTGAACGCGTCGTACGCGCACGGCACGAGCGGCACCACGCTGCTCGGCGACACCATCGGGGCCAACCTGGACCGGGCCGTCGCGGCCTGGCCGGACCGCGAGGCGCTGGTGGACCTGGGGACCGGCAGGCGCTGGACGTACGCGCGGTTCGCCGCCGACGTCGACCGGCTGGCCTGCGCGCTGCTCGCGAGCGGGGTGGCCAAGGGCGACCGGGTGGGCATCTGGGCGGTCAACTGCGCCGAGTGGGTGCTGGTGCAGTACGCCACCGCCCGGATCGGCGCGATCATGGTCAACATCAACCCGGCCTACCGCACCCACGAGGTCGAGTACGTCCTCAACCAGGCCGGGATCTCCGTGCTGTTCGCCTCGCTGCGGCACAAGACCAGCGACTACCGGGCGATGGTGGAGGAAGTACGCGGCAACTGCCCGCAGTTGCGGGAGACGGTCTACATCGGGGACCCCGGCTGGGAGGCGCTGACCGCCCGCGCGACGGCCGAGCGGAGCGACGAACTGGCGGTCCGAGCCGCGGAGTTGTCCTGTGACGACCCCATCAACATCCAGTACACCTCGGGCACGACGGGCTTCCCGAAGGGGGCCACGCTCTCCCACCACAACATCCTCAACAACGGGTACTTCGTCGGGGAGACGATCGCCTACACCGAGCAGGACCGGATCTGCATCCCGGTGCCCTTCTACCACTGCTTCGGCATGGTGATGGGCAACCTGGCCGCCACCTCGCACGGCGCCTGCATGGTCATCCCGGCCCCGTCCTTCGACCCGAGGGCCACCCTGGAGGCGGTGCAGCAGGAGCGCTGCACCTCGCTGTACGGCGTCCCGACCATGTTCATCGCGGAGCTGAACCTCCCGGACTTCGCCTCGTACGACCTGTCCTCCCTGCGCACCGGCATCATGGCTGGCTCGCCCTGCCCGGTCGAGGTGATGAAGCGGGTGGTCGCCGAGATGCACATGGCGGAGGTCTCCATCTGCTACGGCATGACGGAGACGTCCCCCGTCTCGCTCCAGACCCGGATCGAGGACGACCTGGAGCACCGCACCGGCACGGTCGGCAGGGTGCTGCCGCACCTGGAGGTCAAGGTCGTCGACCCGGCCACCGGGGTCACCCAGCCCCGGGGCACGGCGGGCGAGCTGTGCACCCGCGGCTACAGCGTGATGCTCGGCTACTGGAACGAGCCCGAGAAGACGGCGGAGGCCGTCGACGCCGGGCGCTGGATGCACACCGGCGACCTGGCGATGATGCGTGACGACGGCTACGTCGAGATCGTCGGCCGCATCAAGGACATGATCATCCGGGGTGGCGAGAACATCTACCCGCGCGAGATCGAGGAGTTCCTCTACGCCCACCCGAAGATCCGGGACGTCCAGGTGGTCGGCGTGCCGCACGAGAAGTACGGCGAGGAGGTCCTGGCCTGCGTCATCCCGCACGACCCGGCCGCCCCGCCCACTCTCGACGAACTCCGCGCCTTCTGCGCGGGCCGCCTGGCCCACTACAAGGTCCCGAGCCGCATCCAGATCCTTCAGACCTTCCCGATGACAGTCTCAGGCAAGGTCCGCAAGATCGAACTGAGGGAGACCTACACCACCAGGTGACGATCAGCGCCCCGAAGGGGCGCGGGGCTGCGTGGACATGCGGCTCCGCCGCGCGGGCGCGACCAGCCGACACCGGCCCGCGGCCGAATCACCTCCCCGACGAGGCCAGCTCATCGGCCGGCCCGTTCACCGGCTGCGGCACCCCCGTGAGGTCCAGCACGAACAACGCCACCCCCAAGGCGTCGGCCCGCTCACGCGCCTCCTCGGCGTACCCGGCAAGGGAGAAGTACACGCACCCCGAGTCCTCCGTCATCGCCGTCAGCCACAGGCACTCCACGTCCCGCCGCGAGGCCGGCTGCACGGTCGGGTCCACCTGGGCCAGCAGCCCCCGCGCGGCCAGCCCGATGCCGGACGGCGGCCGCTGGTCGGCCCGCCGTATGTCCCGGTAGCCGAGCCACCGCAGGTAGAGCGCGGCCGCGGTCACCGCGTCCTGGGCGGTGCGGATCGTCACGGGACGGAAGGCGGCCCGTGGTTCGGGCTCGGGCTCGGCCTCGGCCGGCGGAGCGGACGCGCCGCCGGTGACCGCGATGCGCAGCACCGCCCCGCACGGGCACCCCAGCTCCGGCTGCGGCCACTGGTCCCGGCGGCCACAGGATCCGCAGCTCACCGTCACCCAGTCCGCGTCCCAGGCGCGGTGCGCCACCGGCGTCGGCTCGGCCGCGCCGTCGAGGCTCGGGGTGACCGGCGCGCCGCAGGCGCAGGGGTACGACGGCGCGGTGTAGACGTGCTCGCGCCGACAGGCCGGACAGCGCACCGGCACGCTCTCGGACATGGCCTCACCTCAGGCGTCGCGTCGATTCAGCGGACCCATGGTGCTCCCGCCGGGGCCCGGTTGTCCGTCCCTTGACGACGTTCGTCCCCGACCTCCATGGACGAGGAGACCGCCACCGAGCCGGAGCACGCCCCAACCGCGATGAGGGCGTCGGAGGTCTGGGCCGGCGTGGATACGACAGCGGGCGGTCCGTCCGGTGGGACGGGCCGCCCGCTGCGTGCCGTCGATGAACCGGTGCCCGCCGCCCCCGTGCCGGCGGGCACCGTGTGACGCGAATATGCCCGACGGCTGGGGCAGTTGAAGCGTGCTGAAGGCAGTTCAGAGCATTATTTGAGCATCGGCCGGTCCGTTCGTCCCGGTACCTCAGCTTTCGGGGTGCTCGGACAGTCCCGGCCAGTCGTCCGGACCGCCGCCCTGCCATTCGACGAGGTCGCTCTCCTCGACCTCGATCCTGTCCAGGTCGGCCATCCGCAGGATCTCGATCACGTCGTCGAGGTGGGAGGCGATCCCCAGCGTCACGTCGCCCTCGGTGACCCGGCGGGAGCCGTCCAGGGCCGGCGCGTGCACGACGATGTGCGGGAACTCCGTCGGTGGATGTGCAGTCATGCCTCAAGGCTCCTGCGGCTCAGGCGGGACCGCACGCCGAAGAGCCGGACGCGGGCGCTCCCGCCGGCTGCCTTCTCACGTCATGCCGTGCGACGGGCGCCGGCACCATCGGCCCGTCCGGCCTTCGACGCCGAGGCCGAGGCCGACTGCGGGGGCCGGGGGCGGCAGCTCCCGGGGACGGCGCCTCAACGGGCGGCACGCCGCTCCGTCGGCAGCCAGCCGAAGGCCTCGGCGCTCGGCCGGTCGCCCGGCTCGTACTCCAGGCCCACCCAGCCGTCGTACCCGGCCTTCCACAACCCGGCGAGGAGGTCCGCCAGCGGCAGCGACCCGGTGCCCGGAGCGCCGCGGCCCGGGTTGTCGGCGATCTGCACGTGGCCGGTCTTCGACGCGTACCGCTCGATCACCGACGGCAGGTCCTCGCCGTTCATGGACAGGTGGTAGAGGTCCATGAGGAAGCGCGCGTTGCCCAGTCCGGTGGCCGCGTTGACCCGGTCGACGACCTCGACGGCGGCCGGGGCCGACACCAGCGGGTACCGCGGGGACTCGGGCCTGTTGAGCGCCTCGATCAGCAGCACCGCGCCGATCCGGTCGGCCGCGCGCGCCGCGAGCACCAGGTTTTCCAGCGCCAGCGCGTCCTGCTCGGCCGGGTCCACGCCGTCGACGCGATTGCCGTACAGCGCGTTGAGCGCCGTGCAGCCGAGGGACTGGGCGAAGTCGGCGGCGAGGTCGATGTTGGCGCGGAACCGCTCCGACTCCGCTCCCGGGACGGACAGGGCGCCCCGGTCGGGCCCGGGGAGCCGGCCGGCGTAGAAGTTCAGGCCCGTCAGGCGGACGCCGGCGTCCTCGACCGCCTTCCTCAGGGCGTCGAGTTCGGACCGCTCCGGTGTGGGGGAGTCGGCCCAGGGCCACCACAGTTCGACCGCCGAGAAGCCGGCCGCGGCGGCGGCCGCCGGGCGCTCCAGGAGCGGGAGTTCCGTGAAGAGGATCGACAGGTTGACGTCGAAGCGCTGCTCTGCGCATCCCATCGGGGTGGCGCTCCCTTTCCGTCCATGTTTCCGCATGTCGGAAACTTTTTTCTGTTCAACGGAAGCCTGCCCGCGCCCGCGGAGAGCTGTCAAGAGCGCCGCTGCGCAAGGCCGGATGAGTCCCGCGCCCCGCCCGCGGGGCGGGCGCGGGGGTGCCGTGGTCCGTTAGGGTCGCCTCGTGGCGGACGGAGTGGGTCCGCCGTGGTGAATCCGGTCGGCCGAGGCGCATCGCGGCCGGGTCAGGGACGTGCTCTGGGGGCGCAATGCGATTGAGAGTGGAGTTCACCACCGAGCCCTTCGATCTCGACGAGGCTCCCGCGCACGCGCTGGTCGCCCGCGAGGTCCTGGCGGCGGCCGAACTGGACGCGGTGGACGTCGGACCGTTCGGGAACACGGCGGAGGGCGGCTCCGGAGCCGTGCTCACCGCCGTGGACACGCTGTTGCGCAGGGCCCTGGACGCCGGGGCCACCCGGATCTCGCTCCAGGTCAACGTGGTGGGGGAGGGTGACGGCAAGTGACCGGACACGGGGACGAGCCCTTCATCACCGCGGTGAAGCCGCTGGTCGACGCCATGGGCGGCGAGATGCTCCCGCCCGACGAGGCCGGCCCCGACGACGTCGTGCTCGCCTGGGAGGGCGCGGACGTGGTCGCCGTACGGCTGCCCCAGCTCGCGGACTCCCTCGATCACATCCTCGCCGCCATGGAGCGCAAGCAGGGCAAGCCGCTGGCCGACCTGGACCGCAAGGCGAAACAGGAGGTCGTGCGCATACTGGAGGCGCGCGGCGCCTTCTCCGTACGGCACGGCGTGGAGACCGTGGCGAGCGCGCTCGGGGTGAGCCGCTTCACCGTCTACAACTACCTCAACCGGGAGAAGAGCTGACCCGGGCGTGCGGCCGGGGGGTTGTTACGCGGAATTTTCAACAAAGTGTTGACGTCGGGTTCCCGAAGGGCGTTAGCTGACGGCAGTCCGTTCAGCACGACGGCCGTCCGCGGCCACGGAGGCTCCCGTGACGTCGACATCCCCGCCCCCGGGCCTGGCCCGGTTCAACGGCCTGGCGGAACACGCGGCCCTCGCCGCCCTGCACGAGGTGTGCGCCTCCACGGCATGGGCCCGGCGCCTGCTCGCCGCCCGCCCCTATGCAACCTCCGAGGACCTCTACTCCGCCGGCGACGCCGCCATGGCCGAACTGACCGCGGCGGACCTCCAGGAGGCGATGGCCGGGCACCCGCCGATCGGCCGTCCGAAGCCGGGCGATCCCACCTCGGCGCGGGAACAGTCCGGCATGGCCGGCGCCGCCGACGACCTCAAGGCGGAGATGCTCGAACTGAACCTGGCCTACCAGGAGCGGTTCGGCCATGTCTTCCTGATCTGTGCCACGGGCCGCACCGGCGAGGAGATGCGGGACGCGGTGAAGGAGCGGATCGGGAACGCGCCGGAACAGGAGCGCGAGATCGTCCGCACCGAGCTGGGGAAGATCAACCGCATCCGACTGGCCCGGCTCGTCGAGGAGGAAGCCCGAACCATGAGCACCAGCGCCACCGCCTCCGTGTCCACGCACATCCTGGACACCAGCGCCGGCCGTCCCGCCGCGGGCGTCGCCGTCCGGCTCGCGGCCCGCCGGGGCCGCGCCGCCGAGTGGCAGGCGCTCGGCGGCGGCGCGACCGACGCGGACGGCCGGTGCAAGGACCTGCCGGCGCTGCCGGAGGGCACCACACACGTACGGCTCGACTTCGCGGTGGAGCCGTACTTCGAGGAGAAGCAAGCCGATGCGCAGCAGGACGCCCCCGCGAACCGGGACAGCGGTACCGGTGCGTTCTTCCCCGAGGTGACGGTGACGTTCGCCGTCGTGCCGGGCGAGCACTTCCACGTACCGCTGCTGCTCAACCCGTTCGGCTACTCCGTATACCGAGGGAGCTAGCTACAGATGCCCACCATTCTGGGACAGAACCAGTACGGCAAGGCCGAGAACCGAGTCGTCAGGATCACGCGGGACGGCGCCACCCACCACATCAAGGACCTCAGTGTCTCGGTGTCGCTGAGCGGCGACATGGACGAGGTGCACTACTCCGGCTCCAACGCCAACGTCCTGCCGACCGACACCACCAAGAACACGGTGTACGCGTTCGCCAAGGAGTACGGCATCGAGTCCGCCGAGCAGTTCGGCATCCACCTCGCCCGTCACTTCGTCACCTCGCAGGAGCCGATCCACCGGGCCCGGATCCGGATCGAGGAGTACGCCTGGGAGCGGATCGAGGTGCCGGGGGAGGCCAGGCACTCCTTCGCACGCAGGGGACAGGAGACCCGGCTCGCCCAGATCACGTACGACGGCGAGCGGTGGGAGGTCGTCTCCGGCCTCAAGGACCTCGTCGTGCTGAACTCGACCGACTCGGAGTTCTGGGGCTACGTGAAGGACACGTACACGACCCTGCCCGAGGCGTACGACCGCATCCTGGCCACCGAGGTCTCCGCCCGCTGGCGGTTCGACTGGACCGACGACGAGCAGGCGACACCCGACTGGGAGACGTCCTACGAGCAGACCCGCGGGCACCTGCTCCAGGCCTTCGCCGACACGTACTCCCTCTCGCTGCAGCAGACCCTCTACCAGATGGGCTCGCGCGTCATCGACAACCGCGCCGAGATCGACGAGGTCCGCCTCTCGCTCCCGAACAAGCACCACTTCCTGGTGGACCTGGAGCCGTTCGGCCTGAAGAACAAGAATGAGGTGTACTACGCCGCGGACCGGCCCTACGGCCTGATCGAGGCGACCGTCCTGCGGGAAGGCCGCGAGGCGCGGATCCCGGCGGACCTCACCAACCTCTGACCCACCCTTTTCGGCACCCTCGGCCGGGGAAGCGGACACGTAGGTCTCCCCGGCCGCGGCACTCGGAACCCCGGGATCCCGCCGTGCCCTCACTACGAGTCCACTGAGCGAGAAGGACGACATCATGGCAGCGGACCAGCGCATCGTCATCGAGAACTGCGCCGTCGCGACCGTCGACGCCCACGACACCGAGTACGCGGACGGGCACGTCGTCATCGCCGGCAACCGCATCGAGTCCCTCGGCGCGGGCCGGGCCCCAGAGGGCCTGGAGCACGTCGTACGCCGCATCGACGCCACCGGTCACCTGGTCACCCCCGGCCTGGTCAACACCCACCACCACTACTACCAGTGGATCACCCGGGGCCTGGCCACCGACCACAACCTCTTCAACTGGCTGGTCGCGCTCTACCCGACCTGGGCGCGCATCGACGAGCCCATGGTGTACGCGGCCGCCCAGGGCTCGCTCGCGATGATGGCCCGGGGCGGCGTCACCACCGCGATGGACCACCACTACGTCTACCCCAAGGACTCCGGCGACCTGTCCGGCGCGATCATCCGCGCCGCCCGCGAGACGGGCGTCCGCTTCACTCTCGCCCGCGGCTCCATGGACCGCAGCGAGAAGGACGGCGGACTGCCCCCGGACTTCGCCGTCGAGACCCTGGAAGGAGCCCTCACCGCCACCGAGGCGACCGTCAAGGAGCACCACGACGACTCCTTCGACGCGATGACCCAGGTGGCCGTGGCGCCCTGCTCGCCCTTCTCCGTCTCCACCGAACTGCTCCGCGAGGGGGCCGAGTTGGCCCGTCGGCTCGGGGTACGGCTGCACACCCACGGCTCGGAGACGGTCGAGGAGGAGAAGTTCTGCCACGAGCTGTTCGGCATGGGCCCCACCGACTACTTCGAGTCCACCGGCTGGCTCGGCGAGGACGTGTGGATGGCGCACTGCGTCCACATGAACGACTCCGACATCGCCGCGTTCGCCCGCACCGGGACCGGTGTCGCCCACTGCCCGTCCTCCAACGCCCGCCTCGCGGCCGGGATCGCCCGCGTCCCCGACATGCTCGCCGCAGGCGTCCCGGTCGGCCTCGGCGTCGACGGCACCGCCTCCAACGAGTCCGGCGAGCTCCACACCGAGCTGCGCAACGCGCTGCTGATCAACCGGCTCGGTGCGCACCGGGAAGCGGCTCTGAACGCCCGCCAGGCGCTGCGCCTGGGCACCCACGGCGGCGCCCGGGTGCTCGGCCGCGCGGACCAGATCGGTTCCCTCGAACCCGGCAAGCTCGCCGACCTGGTCCTGTGGCGGCTGGACACCCTCGCCCACGCCTCCATCGCCGACCCGGTGACCGCCCTGGTCTTCGGCGCCGCGGCCCCGGTCACCGCCTCCTTCGTCAACGGCCGCCAGATCGTGGAGGACAACCGGCTGCTGCACGTCGACGAGGACGCGATCGCCCGCGCCACCCGGGCCGAGGCCCAGCGGCTGGCCCGCATCACCGCCGGGTGACCGGCCCGCACCGCCCCTTGCGGCCCCCACATCACCCAGACGGCCGAACAGCAGAAGCAGTCCGCCGAACGGGAGCAGGTGGGCGTTCACGACCCAGGCCGGCCGCGGACCGCTGCATCCCAGGTCGCGGTGGGCGCCGGCACGGCCACGGTGGCGATGCTGCCGTCCAGGATCGTCATCAGCGCGCCCGCGCACAGGACGGCGGGGGACGCCTCGCGCGGGTATGTTCGGGACGGGGCACCGGTGTCGCCGGTGCGCGGGTCGTGGTCGACATGGCCCTCTGGCCTCCGTGACCGCCGTAGCTCACCAGGAACATCGACAGGAACGGATCGTGCGCAAGGTGTACGACTGGTGACGGAGTTCATGGTGAGTGCCCCTGAGGGGACGGCGTAAGGAGACGGCTCGATGTCCCAGCGGAACACCGGTGCCACCAGCCAGGTCGAGAACGCGCACGCCTGCCCCGTCCGCGAGGTTCTTGACCGGGTGGCCGGGAAATGGAGCGTGCAGATCCTGGTCGCGGCCTCGCACGGCCCCGTCCGCTTCACGGAGCTGGAGCGCGGTATCGAGGGCATCAGCCGCCGGATGCTGACCCTCACCCTGCGCAACCTGGAGCGCGACGGCCTGGTGACCCGCACCGTCCACCCGACGGTGCCGCCCCGGGTGGAATACGAACTGACCCCGGTGGCCCTGGAGTTGCACGAGACGCTGCTGCGGCTGACCGACTGGGCCGAGCGCAACCGCGGGTACGTCGCGCAGGCGCGGGCGGTCTACGACGCCGAGCACCGGCCGGAACTGCTCGACGCGTAGACGGCGCGGACGACGCCGGCCCGGCGTGGACCGCGTCAGAACCCGAACAGCTCCGGGGCCTTGGAGAGGTCCTCGAAGATCTCGCGCGGATCGTCGACCAGCTTGCGGGCCTTCAGATCCAGCAGCCCGCCGACCGCGTCGACCTCCGCGGCCAGCGTGCCGTCCGCCTTGGTGATCGTCTGGCGTATCCGGAACGTCTTGCCGCCGCCCCACTCGAACGCGCAGGTCACGTCGATCTCGTCACCGGCGAGCAGTTCGCGCCGGTACCGGATGGTCGTCTCCAGCCCCACCGGGCCCACGCCCCGCCCGATCAGCTCGGCCTGGGTGACCCCGGCCGCCTGGAGCAGTGACCAGCGGGCGTGCTCGGCGTAGTTGATGTACACCGCCTGGTTCACATGGCCCTGCACATCGGTCTCGTAGCCACGGACCGTGAGGCGGACGGAATACGGTTCGCTCACGACTTCCCCTTCTCGTGTACGACTTCTCGTGTACGACGCACTGATCCTCTGCGGGCATCCTGGCACGCCCGTCACACCCGGCGCGGCGACGCCAGCAGATAGCGCGTTCTGGTGCGCGGCTCCGTGTACTCGCCCGTCTGCCAGCCCGCCCGCTCCAGGGTGGCCGCACACGCCCGCAGCGGCTCGCCCTCCGGCGCGTACACGGCGACCGCTTCCGGCTGCGGGGTGGCCCGCACTCGGTAGCCCGGCCTGCCCGGCCCCTCGGGCGGGTGCCCGGCCGCCTCCAGGGCGAGTGCGGCGGCCCGCACCAGGTGCGTGCGCTCCCAGCCGCACGGCCGGTCCGTGGCGCCGTCGGGATGGGTCATCCGGCGCAGTTCGAGCAGCCCCTGCCAGGCGCTGTGCACCTCGCGCGCCCGAGCCGGCCCGGTGTCCGCCTGTTCCTCCCCGCCGACCCGCGCGGCGAAGCCGTGGGCCGGCTCGGGCTCCGCCGCGGCCGGGGGCTCGGAAGCCTCCCGTATCCGGTGCCCGGCCGGCGTCAGGAAGTGGTCGTGCGGCGGGCGCGGGTGCCGGAAGGCGAGCCCGCGCTTCACCAGCGCCGTCAGCTGCGCCTCGGTGCCCCGCAGCCGCCCGGTGACCGGGTCGGCGGCGTCGATGACCCGCCGCTGTGCGGCGGTGGGCGGTCGGGTCACGGCGCACACCTCCCCGGCGTCGAGCGCGGTACTGGTCCCTTCTGCGAAGGTTACGACCCGGTACTGACAACGCGGTCCCGCCCGGGCCGGATGTTCCAGCCCGCGATCACCGGCCGGTCGTGCTCCGTGCCCAGCCGGCACAGCGTCCCGGTCGCCAGCTGGAAGAGGGCACCGGCGGACGGGGGCAGGCCGAGGCGGCGGGCGGTCAGGACGCGCAGGAAGTGCCCGTGGGCCACCAGCAGCACGACCCCCTCCGTGGTGGCGAGGGCCGCCTCCACCTTGGCCAGCATCCGGTCGGCCCGCGCCCCGACCTGCTCCGGGCTCTCCCCGGGATGGTCCGGCGGGCCGGGTGCCACCCCGTCCGTGAACAGGAACCAGCCGGGCCGGGTGCGCTGGATCTCCGCGGTGGTCACGCCCTCGTAGCCGCCGTAGTCCCACTCCCGCAGGTCGGCGTCGACGCGGGCGTCGGCCGCCCCGATCAGCTCGGCGGTCTCGCGGGCCCGCTGGAGCGGGCTGACGAAGGCCGCGCCGATGCGAAGCGAGCGGACCAACGGCATCAGCCGGTGCGCCTCGTCCCTGCCGTGCTCGGTGAGCGGCACGTCCGTGCACCCGGTATGCCGTCCGGACCGCGACCACTCGGTCTCACCGTGCCGGACGAGAAAGACATCAGCCATATGTCAGAGGCTCACACTTCCCTTCGGGACTTGTAGTGATGTGCAGTGGTGTGTCGTCTGCCGGTCGTATATGGGTGCGCGGATCGAATGCGTGACCTTTGCGTGGGCGTGTCGTTGATCGAATGACAGTACTGCGGGTGGGAGAGGTGCGGGTGAGCCGGAGGCTGCCGTTGGGCGAGGGCGAGACGGCCCGTATCGCCTGTGCCCGTGGCCTGCTGCGTGCGGGCGTGGTGGAGAAGACTGGCGACGTGCTGTCGGCCGCAGTTTTGGCCCAGCGGGTGGGCTGGGCGGCGGATCTGGTGTCCAGCATGGCTGCCGCTCTGCTGGGTGTGCACTGGAACGCCGCCGATGTGGACCTGCTGGCCTCAGGTGTGGACGGCGCAGGCCGCAAGCTGCCGTCGAACGCGTGGATGGCGCTGCGGCGACTGGGCTGGACCACCGCGCCGGCCGAGGCCGTGCGCGTCAACGACCGCATCGTGCGCATGGCCCAGGAGCAGGCCGGGCGCCTGCTCCGGTCGGCCAAGTGGCGCGCGGATTTGACCGCCGGAGTCATTGGGACCTGGCCCGCGGAGTCGGGCAGGCGCACCCCGGATGAGTGGGATGCCGTCCGTGCCGCCGTCCCCGGCGGCCGGGATCTGCCCTCCAGCGTGATCAGGTCCCGTACTCGGCAGATCGCCGCCTTCGCCGAGAAGCACGGCCGGTTGCCTGCCGACGTGTTCGAGCTTGAGGCCGCACCCCACGCGGCGCGGATGCTGCTGCTTTCCGCCTGCGACGGACAGCAGGCCACTCTTGCCCGCAGTGGGCCGGGCGCTGCTGCGGCTGCAGCTGCCAACTTGCCCCGCCCCCCGCTCTTATCGGGACTGGACCTGGGTGGTCTGCCCCATCACACTGCCGCCGACCATCCCGCCCGGAGCAGTGGTGCACCTGCCCACCCTGCGCACCCACCACGGCCGGGTCCACGCCGACCTCGCCTACACCCACACCGTGCCGAAGGCCCGGCGCACCGGGCACACCGTGGCGCTGGGCGTGGACTGGGGCCTCAACACACTGCTCAGCGCGGGCGCCGTTCGGCTCCACGACAACGGGACGATCACCGCGCTGGGCTCGGGTGCCCAGTTCCGGGCCGCCGGAGTGCTGGCCAAACAGCACCGGCTGCGCCGCGAGGGCGAGCACCTGCATGCCAAGGCCGATCACTATCAGCGGCTCATAAACGACACCGACAGCCATTATCTCTCCGGCAAGCACGCCGTCCTGGCCGAGGAGATTCGGTACGTGGCCGACCGGCGCTCGAATCTCAACGACGCGCTCGCCCGGTCCGCCGCAAGGTGGACGGTCGACCAGGCACTGGCCGCCCACGCGAGCGTGATCTACGTCGAGGACCTGCGCTCGATGGAAGCCCGGGGCATGGGCCGCACTCTCAACACCCGTCTGTCCCAGCAGGTTCGCGGACAGATCGTGGAACGAATGCGGCACCTGGCCGCCGAAGCGGGAATCGCTGTCGTCACCGTCCCGGCCCGTGGCACCTCCCGGCACTGCCCCCGCTGCCTGGTAACGCTACGCCACCGCAAGGCCCCCGACCGGCCCACCGTAGCCGGCTGGAAATGGGCCATCTGCCCCAACCCCGAATGCGGCTGGCAGGGCGACCGCGACACCGGAGCATGGCAGCGCATCGCCGCACGCGGCTCCACCCACCAAACCAAGATCGCGGTCGACCGCGCCAGTGGCGCGATGGTCATCCGCAGCGTGGTCGACCAGCTCGAAACCACCGCAGTGGTCGAAACGGCCACCACCACTGGGATCCGCCGGGGAGACCGGTCCAAGGCCGGACCCACCCGGCGCACAATCGCACGCTCCGCGCCCAGGCGACGCGGGGCACCCTCCCCTACCGGTCCCTCGGGTCCGGCGGGCAAGCGTCCGGAGGGACACGCTCACACGGGCCCAAAACTGCTGCCCCGCGCAGCCCACCGGCACCAGGGCGTGACGACGATCAGCACACCCACCACCCGCCGACACCGGCCCAGAGGGGCGGCACTGGGCGCAGGCTTCCACCTACACGCCCACGCCACCCCACCACGGTGGGAACCGATCCAACCGATCCCGCAGCCCGCGGATCACAAAGGATCAGTTGGCTGATCAGAGACGCTAAGAGCCCAGCGCTCCAGTTCGGCGAAGTCACGCGCCCGCAGGCCGTGCCGCGGATCCACCGGATGGAGCAGTGCCGGGCCGGCGTGGTGCTCGGCGACATGGCGGACGTCGAGGTCGGTGACCATGTCGTCCACCCACACGAACGGCCGTCCGGCCGCCCAGGTCACGACGGTCCGCGTCTTCCAGTAGAGGCCGTCCGGGTCCTTCGCGAACGGCTCCGGCCACTCGATGACGGGCAGCTCGGGCAGCCCGACGACCGGCCCGATCACCTCGTTGGCCTGGTGCGTCCAGGTCGTCGCCCAGACCAGTTCGTACGGCAGCGCGAGCAGCCGGGCCCCGTGCCCCGGGTGCAGCCGCACCCGCAGCCCCCGGCGCAGCGCGCGGGAGCCCGGCCGCTGGCGGGCGGACCAGTAGACGGGGTGCGTCCTGCGGGTCACGTAGCCGCGGTGGCGCAGGAACCGGGCCCGGAAGGGGTTGAGGGGGCCGTCGACGTCGAGGAGGAGCAGCGGACGCTGGGTCATGGGAAGGACTTACCCAGGCGGCCCGGCGGACTACTGCCGGTACCCGCTGAGGAACCGGCCGATCCGGCCGATGGCCGTCTCCAGGGTCTCGGCGTGGGGGAGGGTGAGGATGCGGAAGTGGTCGGGGGCGGGCCAGTTGAAGCCGGTGCCCTGGACGACCTGGATCTTCTCCTGGAGCAGCAGGTCCAGGACGAACTTCTCGTCGTCGTGGATGGGGTGCACCTTGGGGTCGATGCGGGCGAAGGCGTAGAGGGCGCCCTTCGGCCTGACGCAGGAGACGCCGGGGATCTCGTTGAGCTTCTCCCAGGCCACGTTGCGCTGTTCGTACAGCCGGCCGCCGGGGACCACGAGTTCGCGGATGGACTGGCGGCCGCCGAGCGCGGCCTGGATGGCGTACTGGGCGGGGGCGTTGGCGCACAGCCGCATGGAGGCCAGCATGGTGAGGCCCTCCAGGTAGTCCTTGGCGTGCTGCTTCGGGCCGGTGACGACCAGCCAGCCCGAGCGGAAGCCGGCCACCCGGTAGGTCTTGGACAGGCCGCAGAAGGTGAGGACCACCAGGTCGGGGGCGAGGGCCGCGGTGGAGTGGTGGACGGCGTCGTCATACAGGATCTGGTCGTAGATCTCGTCCGCGAAGACCATCAGGCCGTGCCGGCGGGCCAGGTCGAGGATGCCCTCCAGGATCTCCCGGGGATACACCGCGCCGGTCGGGTTGTTGGGGTTGATGACCACCACGGCCTTGGTGCGGTCCGTGATCTTCGACTCCATGTCGGCCAGGTCCGGGTACCACTCGGCCTGTTCGTCGCAGAGGTAGTGCACCGCCTTGCCGCCGGCGAGGGTGGTCACCGCCGTCCAGAGCGGGAAGTCGGGGGCGGGGATGAGGATCTCGTCGCCGTCCTCCACCAGCGCCTGGACGGCCATGGAGACCAGTTCCGAGACGCCGTTGCCGAGGAAGACGTCGTCGACGCCGACCTCCAGGCCCAGGGTCTGGTAGCGCCCCGCCACCGCGCGGCGGGCGGAGAGGATGCCCCGCGAGTCGGTGTAGCCGTGCGCCTGCGGGAGCATCCGGATCATGTCCTGGAGGATCTCCTCCGGCGCCTCGAAGCCGAACAGCGCGGGGTTTCCGGTGTTCAGGCGCAGCACGCTGTGGCCCGCCTCCTCCAGGGCGTTGGCGTGCTCGATCACCGGCCCGCGGATCTCGTAACAGACCTCGCTGAGCTTGTTGGACTGCCGGAACTCCATGCGCCCCTCCGGAAACTCGTGTTGCTTGGTTTTACCAAGTAGGAGCTTGGAAAGTCCAACATCTTGTCTAGACTGCGTCGCATGTCACCTCGCCGAAGCTACGACCAGTACTGTTCCGCGGCCCGCGCCCTCGACGTCGTCGGCGACCGCTGGACCCTGCTGATCGTCCGGGAGCTGCTCGCCGGTCCCCGTCGCTACACGGACCTGCACGCGGACCTGCCGGGAGTCAGCACGGACGTCCTCGCCTCCCGGCTGAAGGACATGGAGCGGGACGGCATCACCACCAGGCGGCGGCTGCCCCCGCCGGGTGCCGCGTACGTCTATGAACTGACCCCCCGTGGGCGGCAGTTGCTGCCGGTCCTGCAGGCGCTGGGCAGGTGGGGGGAGCCCGAACTGGGGGAGCGCCGCCCCACCGACGCCGTCCGCGCCCACTGGTTCGCACTGCCGCTGTTGCGCGCCCTGGAGGGTGCGGGACTGGTCGAGGTCCGGCTGGGCGAAGGGCACTTCCACCTGTACGTCGGCGCGGAGGACGAACCCGTGTACGGCGACGGCCCGGCACCCCGCGAGCCGGACGCCCGGCTCGTGCTCGACACCGGGACGGGCGCGGCCCTGGCCCGGGGCGAGTTGGGGCTGCCGGAGGCGGTGCGGACCGGTCGGGTGACGGTGACCGGGGACGGGGCACTGGCCAAGGAACTGACCGAGGCCGGGGTCTGAGGCGACGACCGGGTCTGAAACGACGACTGGACCTGAAACGACGACTGCGCCTGAAACGACGACTGGGCCTGAAACGACGACTGGGCCTGAAACGACGACTGGGCCTGAAACGACGACTGGGCCTGAAACGACGACTGGGCCGCCGCGAACGGGGCCCAGTCTCCTGACTCTTCGCCGGATCAGGCGTCCGGCGGCACGCGCGACGGCCGACCGGACCCGCGCGTCAGCGCGTACCCGCCGATGCCCGCCAGGGCGGCCAGGACGCCGCCGATCCCGGTCCACACCCAGCGGTCGGTCCACCAGCCGGAGGACCAGCCGTCGTCGGGCTCGACGGCGGACAGCACCGCCGGCTTCGCCGAGGAGGAACCGTCCTGGCCGGAATCCGACGTGATCGCGATGCCGGGCACCAGCGGCTTGGCCAGCGAACCGTCCACCGCCGCCGAACCGCCGATGTCCTTGGAGTCCACCTTCACCTCGGCGCTCACCGGCTGACCGAGGTCGGCCGAGGTCAGGTCCACCACGGTGAGCCGGATGTAGTAGGTCCCGGGCAGCGGGTCGTCGGCCCAGGGCTCCGACCAGGCCCGCACGGTACGCATCACGCAGGCCAGCTCCACCGACGTGGCGCCCTGCGCGGCCGTCCGGGTCTGCGCGCCGTACTGGCAGGCCTGCCGGCGCCGCAGCCCGTCGTACATGTCGAGCTGCCAGGTCTGCGCGGCGTGCGAGCCGGGCAGCTTCACCGTCGCCTTGACGTCGGGGCGCTGACCGGCATCGGCCGGGAAGGACCAGTACAGGTAGTCGCCGGTCGACCCGCTGGCCGTCGCCCGCTGCCCCTGGTCGATCTCCGTCGCCGTACGGAAGGACGTGCCCGCCTGGGTGGGCGCCGAGCCGTCCGCCGAGGCGCTCGGGGAGGGGGAGGAGTCCGCGGCCGCCGGACCCGCGGCCAGACCCACCGCCAGGCCCGCCGCCAGCAGGACGGTGTTCACCACACGTGTGATCGACATCAGTTGGTCCTCCAGACCGCGATCCGCCAGCGCGACACCCAGCCCCACACCAGACCCGCGAGGAAGCCGGTCAGCACCAGCGCGCCGAGCAGCCACCAGCCGCGGCCGAGGCCGAAGGAGGCGACGTCGGACGCCTGCGACGGCCCGTCCACCACGTCGACCGTCAGCTCGACGGGCAGGCCGGGGCTGGTCTTCACGCCGGACGCCGCCGAGAAGGAGTTGGTCACCTGCAGGCAGACGGTCTCCGCCGTGGCGTCCTCGTCGTCGCTCTCGGCCTTCGGGTACCGCAGCCCGGTCGATATGACGTCGGTGCGGCCGAGGCCCGACGCCTCGCCGCGCACGATCTCCCGTCCGTGCACGGTCACCGCGCGCAGCAGCACCCCGTAGTCGGCGTTGACGGCCCGGTCGGCCGCGACGCTCACCGAAGCGCGCAGCTCCTGGCCGGGGTTGACGTCGACCTTGTACCAGCGCTGCTGCCCGAACTCCTCACGGTCGGTGTACAGACCGGACTTCAGGGCGGGTGCCGACGAGCACTGGTCCGTGCCCTCGGTCGCGACCGGCGTGACCACCGGGTCCGCCGCCCGGTCCACCAGCTGGCCGACCCGGTCGGTCAGTTCCTCCTTGTGCTGGACGGAGGTGTAGGTGCCGCCGGTCGCGTCCGCGATGCAGCTGAGCTGGTCGCGGGTCTTGGCGTCCGGCACCAGGCCGAGCGTGTCGATGGTCAGCCCGACGCCCTTGGCGGCGATCTCGCGGGCCACCTCGCACGGGTCCAGCGGCTGGCAGGTGTCCTCGCCGTCGCTGATCAGGACGATACGGCGGGTCCCGTCACCGCCCTGGAGGTCGTCGGCCGCCTTGAGCAGCGCGGGGCCGATGGGGGTCCAGCCGGTCGGCGAGAGCGTGGCGACGGCGGTCTTCGCCTCGGTGCGGTCCAGCGTGCCGACCGGGTACAGCTGCGCGGTGTCCTTGCAGCCCTCCTTGCGGTCGTTGCCGCGGTAGTTGGCGCCCAGCGTGCGGATGCCGAGCTGGACCCCCTCGGGCGTCGCGTCCAGCACTTCGTTGAACGCCTGCTTGGCCGCGGCCATGCGCGTCCCGCCGTCGATGTCCGCCGTCCGCATGGAACCGCTGACGTCCAGCACGAGCTCCACCTTGGGAGCGGCCTGTTCGGTCTCGTCGGCGACCGCATGGCCGGGGAACGCGATCCCGGCCGCCAGGGCGGCGAGCAGAGCACAGACTCCTGCCGCCGGCCGATGTGTTCTGATCATCGGCGGATCCTATTGATCAAAGGCGCCGGGCTCCAAAACGAGGCACGGGCCGGCGAACCAGAGTGACCGGCAGGTCAACGGAGGGCGGCGAGCGGGTTCGGCAGTGCCGTCCACTGGTCCCCGGGCACCTGCGGGGACAGCCGCATCAGGGTCAACGCCTTGGCGGGCAGCGGGCCTTCGAGGAGCGCCGTCAGATCGGGGGTGCCCGGCAGGTGCGGTACGGCCGCCTCCAGGGCCGTGGCCAGGGCCGGTCCCGACCCCGCCGTGCCCGCCAGCGCGCCCGCGACCAGGGAACCGAACAGCTTGCGGCGCAGGGCCGGTTCGTCGTCCGTGACCAGGCGGCCCGTCAGCTCGGGCGGGGTGATGCCGTGGCGGGCGAGACGGGCGGGGCTGAGGCGGATGTCGGCCAGGTCGCGGTAGACCAGGCGGAGCGGGTCGCCGGTCGCGGAGAGCACGACCAGGAGGTTCTGGCCGTGCGCCTCCAGGGCCACGCCCAGGTCCAGCAGCCGCAGCCCCACCGTCAGTGCGAGCCGGGTGAACCCGGCCAGCCAGGAGGGCGACGCGGGCAGCTCGGTGCCGGCCAGGGCAGCCACCGGCAGCACGCGCTCGCCCGGCGCCGCGTACACCTGTGGCGACTCGCGCAACAGCGCCGCCAGGTCGGGCGAGCCGGCGGTCACCGCGCCCAGCGTGCGGGTGATGTGCAGGAGTCCGTCCGTGCGGGACGCCAGGTCCGTCGCGAACGACGACAACGTCATCGCCGCGCCCACCGAGTACGCCGAGATGTCCCGCACGGAGGAGGTCAGCCGGGCACTGAGCGCGGTCTTCACGTGCGGCCCGTCGGCAAGCGCGAGTGTGCGCAGCGACATCAGCGGGTGGGCGTCCCGCCAGGGCCCGGCGGAGCCGCCCTTGAGGACATGGGCGCGCTGCCAGGGATGCACCGGAATCAACAGCCGCCCTGTGTCTCGGAGTTCGTCTGGCCAGTCGCCCGCCAGCAGACACTCCCCGGCCGCGGCCGGCACCGTCTCCAGCCGCACCAGCGGCCGGTGCTCCGGCCCGTACGCCAGCTGGTCCGCCGCCGAGAAGCCGGGCCGGGAACGGCAGTTGGGGTGGAAGGGGTGCCCGTCGACGACCCGCTGCTCCCACTCCCAGTCGTGGTCCGGCCACTCCTTCGAGGGAATCTCACGGTCGGCCCGGGACAGCGCCAACGACGCGACGCTGTGGCCGAGTTCGGCGGCGAATCCGTCCGCGTGCGGCCACCCCAGCTCCGTCATCAGCTGTGCCGGATCGTCGTACGCCACGCCGTCCAGGCGCACGGCGGTCACATACGCGTCGGTGGCGTACGGATCGGCCCGCGGGCCGTGCAGCGCCCGGCCGTCCGCCTGCCACAGGGCCAGGCTGTGCGCACCCCGCACCCGGCGCGTCACCCACGGCAGCGGTTCGTACGCCAGCGCCCGCCACAGCCGGGTGAGCACCGCCGCCCGCGCACCGGGCAGCTCGGCCGCGTACCGGCCGGCCAGCTCCGGCCGCGCCTCGGCCAGCTCGGCGGCGAGCCGGTTCTCGATGGGGGAGGGACGGTGCACGGGAGGGCTCCTCGGGGGACGGGTACCACGGTCATGATGACCGGTGACGACCCACATACTGATCACGGTCGGACGGTGCGGAGGCGGGAACGAGACGCGGACCACGAGACGCAGCGCGACGGAACACACTGAGAACGAGACACTGAGAACGAATGGAACGCGTGGACCCCATGCCCCTCGGCGACACCGTCGGCGAACGCGCCGACGCGTACGCTGCCGCGCCCCTGCTCAACTGCCTGCTCCGGGAGGTGGCCCAGCCGCTCCCGGACGCCGGGCGAGGGCCGGCGCGGGTCTACCGGCTGCCCGGCGGCGGGCGGCTGCTGCGGGTGCGCGGCGCGCGCCGGCCGTCCGCGCCCGAGGTGTTCGCGGACGGTGCCTGGCACCGCGTCGGCCACGCCGAGCTGGTGAAACTCGTCGCCGAGGAACTGCGCGCGCACACCGGGCTGTCCAACGGCGACCTGCCGGCCGAGATGATCGACAGCCGGGACGCCGTCGCCGCGCTGCTGACGGCACGCGCGCGGGCGACGGCGCCCGCCGACCCGTACTTGCGTTCGGAACAGTCCCTGATCACCGGCCATCCCTATCACCCCGCCCCCAAGGCGCGCGGCGGCGGCCCGGTCACCGCCTGGCTGCCGTACGCCCCGGAGGCGCACGCCCGGTTCCCGCTGACGCTGCTCGCGGTACGCGAGGACGAACTGGTGGAGGAGGGCGACACGGCCGCGCTGGACGCACTGGCCGCTCCGGCCGCCGTACCGCCGGGCTACCGGTTGCTGCCCGCCCATCCCTGGCAGCTCGACCTGGTCGCCCGCGACCTCGCGCCGGCCTTCGCCGACGGGCGGCTGCTGCGCCTGGGCGAGACGGACTTCGTGACCTGGCCGACGGCCGCGATCCGCACGCTGTACGAGCCGGAGCGGGATCTCTTCCTGAAGTTCAGCCTGGACGTGCGGATCACCAACGACATCCGCCGCCTCTGGGCGCACGACCTGCGGAGACTGCGCCGTACTGACGCGGCCGTGACCACCGCGTTCACGGCCATGGGCGGCCCGGCTGCCTGGCTGGGCGACCGCGGCTACCGCACCGCCCGCTTCGCCTTCGAGGAACTCGCCGTGCTGGTCCGGGACGGGCTGCGCGGGCCGCTGCTGCCCGGGGCCACCCCGCTGCTCGCCGCCGGCCTGGTGGAGGGCTTCCACGGCGACCCGCTGGCCGCGGCGGCGGAGCCGGGCGCCTGGTGGGAGGCGTATCTGCGGGCGGTCGTCCCCCCGGCGCTGACCGCCTTCGCCGAGCACGGCGTCGTCCTCGAAGCACACCTGCAGAACACCCTGGTCGCCGTCGACGCCGACGGCATGCCGGTGCAGGCGCTGTACCGGGACGCCGAAGGGGTCAAGCTGCCGGCCGAGGCGGAGCGGGCCGCCGGGTGGGAGCGGCTGGTGTACTGCCTGGTCGTCAACCACCTGACCGAGGTCGCCGCCGCGCTCGCCGAGCACCACCCCGGGTTCGACCCGTGGCCCGCGGCCCGGCGGGAGCTGGCCCGGCATCCGCTCCCCGAGGCGGCCGCCCTGCTGGCCTCCCCGACCCTGCCCGGCAAGACGAACCTGCTGCTGCGCTGGACCGGCGCGGACGGCGCCGACGCCCGCTACCTCCCGCTGCCGAACCCGCTGGCCCGGCAGGACGGGGGCGCGGGGATCGGCTGACCGCCCCGTCGAGGCCGGTCACTCCTGCCAGGCGAACGCACGGTGCCGAGAGGGTGCGGCCACGCCGCGAGTCGTTCCCGTCTTCGCGTACCCGGGTACGCGAAGACGGG
>NZ_JBFAXI010000110.1:0-27876 GCF_040680735.1 Streptomyces sp. NPDC051987
CTGACCCCTCAATGAAGATCAGGATGATCAGACGATCGCGAGGTGGGTCACCGTTGATCCGCCGTTCAGCGGTCAGTTTTCACCCGTCGCCGACAGTGACCTTGCCGGTAACCGCTTCGTCGGGGTCGTGGCCATTGGCCGCAGGATCAGGGTCAACCACACAGAGGAACCTGTCGAGCAGATGTTTTTGAGGCAATGCATCGGCTCAATTGATGAGCCGGTGTTCTGCGCGGGACGGTGCGAGCACGGCAAACCACTCGCGTGCCCGGCCACCGAAGTGACCAGGCACGCCATAAAGGAGTGGGGCCTGCGGCGAGGACGAGACAGCGGTCCAGCCACACGAGGTGCCCTTGAGCCACGCCCCCCTCTGCCTCGAAGCCACCAGGACTGTCTGCAGGACGTCACAGCGTTTGACGGATCGGCATGTCTTCGCCGCCATCACTGGGCGCGATGACCAGATATCAGCACCCGTCGAGAACCTCGCCCGGTTCAGTCTTTATTGGTCGACTGCCTCTTCGCCGTCCTGCGGCTCGAAAGCGGCTGTCGGCGGCGCACCGAAGACACTGTCGGAGGGGGCCGGGTCGACGTGCACAGGCGTACGGGGGTGCCGGTTCACCAGGAGCCGCGTGGCGTCGGCCCGCGCGTAGTGGCCGGCAGGGTCGGCCGCCTGCTTGGCCCGGCGGATCTCGGCGAGGTCGAGGTCGGCGACGAGGATGTCCTCGGTGGTGTACGGGAGAGGACCGGCGTGTGTCTCGCCCGACGGCGCGAAGATCGTTGTGGTGCCGCCTCCGCGTTCGAGCAGGCGCTGGCGTTCCTCGGTGTCGCACAGGCGGGAGAAGACGTCCTCGCCCACGATATTGGTCACCGCGATCACGTAGTTCTGGCCTTCGAGGGCATAGACCCGTGATGCGGCCATGTTGGCTTCCACCCCGAGGGCATAGGCGGTGCCGTTGTAGATCGAGAGAGCCGGCCACGCGGCAACGTGGATCTGCTCCCCGGCCGCGTACATCGCGTACTTGGACAACGGCTGGAGGTGTTCCCAGCAGTTCAGACCGCCGAGCTTGCCTATGGGGGTGTCGAGAACGAACAGATCGCTGCCGTCCCCCTCGCCCCAGATGCTGCGTTCGACATGGGTGGGCTTGAGCTTGCGGTGACGTCCGCGCAGTGAGCCGTCGCTGCCGATGAAGAACAGCGTGCAGTACAGGCTTCCGACTTCCCGTTCGGTCGCGCCGAGGACGACCTCTACGCTGGCGCGCCGGGCGGCATCGCGGACGGCCCGCAGTTCCGGACCGTCTGCCTCGACGGCGTTCTGGTGCAGCTCGACGAAGAAGTCACTGCCCCAGGCCGGAGCGCCGAGCCAGATCCAGTAGGGGAAGCCGGGCAGCCAGCTCTCGCCGAAAGCGACCAGGTGTGCACCTCGGCCCGCCGCCTCCTGGATCAGGGCGATCGCCTTGTCGGTGCTCTTTTCCTTGCTCAGCCACACCGGCGCGGCCTGGACCGCTGCGACTCGGATGACGGGATCGATGGCTACCATCGTGTGGCGCCCCTTTCTTTGTTTCTCAGTTCTTGCCGAGAGCGTCAGCTGCGGGGGCATCAGCGGATAGTCCAACGCTAGCTCTCAGGCCCGTCGCGCGGCAGATGACGGCGTACAGGAGCCCGGGGATCACGAGGCCGACAAGCCACGACAGATCGAAGCCCAGGCGCGCGGCGATGGGCCCGGTGTAAAAGTCCGTGGAAATGAACGGGACCAGCGCGAGACACCCGATCAGATATGCCGACAGCCCCTGCTTGCTGTAACGGCCGTACTCGCCGTCAGGCTGGAAGAGGGCGTTGATGCTGTATTGCCCCTGGCGCACGACGTAGAAGTCCACAAGATTGATCGCCGACCACGGAACCAGGAATGTGATCAAGAAGAAGATGAAGTTCTCGTACGCGGTGATGAAATCACCGGAGACGAGAGAGGCCCCGAGGGTGCCGATCGCTCCGAGGCCCAGCATGAAGCTCAGACGCAGCGCGAGAGTGGGTGTCCACTCACGCAGGTAGCTGGTCACGATGGTCAGGCTGGACATGGCTGCGCCGTATATGTTGAGGGCGCCGATGTTGACCAGTCCCACGATGAACACCACGAGGACCAGGACGCGGAACCATGCGCCTGTTGCGTCACCCGCCGCAGCGAGCGCCGGCACGAAGTCGAGTTTGGTGTAGGCGAACTGGACCGCCGCTCCCAGGGCCATGAGCCAGATGCCGGCAAGGGAGATGCCTGCGTAGCTGTACCAGAATGTTGCGCGGTGGCTTGTGCTCGCCGGCAGGTAGCGGGAGTAGTCGGCGACGTAGGGGCCGTAGGTGATGTGGTACGCGGCGACGATGCCGAGGATCAGGAAGAACCCGGTGCTTGAGAAGCCGCTGGGCGCCACCTCGCGGCCTCCTCCGCCGGACCAGTGGGCGGCGAGCGACACAGTGAGGATGGCGAAGGTGACGATGAAGAGCGGTGTGATGATCTTCGCTACCTTGTGCAGCAGGTTGTAGCCGAACGCCACGAGGACGACCGAGACCGCGCTGATGGCGACGATGCCGATCTTGTCGCTCACGCCGAAGAGCTCGCCGACCGCCTGACCGGCCAGAACGGCGCCGCCACCGTAGTAACCCAGATACATGAGCACCACGACCAGGAGCGGCACGTTCGCTCCGAACATCCCGAACTGGGCCCGGCTCTGAATCATCTGCGGCAGACCGAGAACGGGGCCCTGAGCCGAGTGATAGGCGACGAACACGGAACCCAGAAGGGTACCGATGGCAATCGCCACCACGCTCCAGGTCAGGCTCAGGTTGGTCAGGATGGCGAGCGATCCCGTGAGAAGGGTGACTCCCATCGCGTTTGCGCCGAACCAGAGGGTGAACAGGCTCCGTGCGCTGCCGTGCCGCTCCGAGTGAGGAACGAAGTCGACACTGTGCACTTCGAGCAATGACGAGTTCGGGTCGACGCCAGACGAATCAGAGGAGTCTTGAGACATGGTGATGTTCATCTCCATCCCAGGGGAATGCGACTACAGCATCGCGAAGTGCGGATAGCATCTGCTGCCCCACATTATTGGTCAATCAAATCTTTATGATTCAGGTCATCTGTTGAAGTGATGCAGTGGCCTATGCTGACGGTCAATGCGATCGCCGGAGTGGTGACCTGGGAATTTCCGGAAGGGGTCAGAGATGGAGCTGGGGTTCACCCTTACTCAGCTGCGGTACTTCGCCGCAGCGGCGGAGCACCTGAGCATGACGGCCGCCGCACGGGAGCTGCACGTGTCGCAGTCCGCGGTCTCGACAGCGGTTGCCCAGCTGGAACGCGAACTCCGTGTCCAACTGCTGCTTCGCCACCATGCGCGCGGCCTGACGCTGACAGCCGCCGGGCGAGCCTTCCACCAGGAGCTGCGATCGTTCTTCGCTCACGGAGCGGAACTCGCCGAGGTCGCCAGGCTGGCCGGCGGTGCACTGGTCGGAGAGCTCTCCGTAGGCTGCTTCACGACGCTCGGCCCCTTCGAGCTCCCGGGACTGCTGAAAACCTTCGCCGACCGTTACCCGAACGTCCGCGTCACCGTGCACGAAGCGGAGCACGCGGTATTGAAGACCCTGCTGAAGCAGGCGCGGATCGAACTGGCACTCATGTACGCCTACGACCTCGACGACGACATCGATCACATGGTTGTCCGGGAGATCCCCGCCTACGTGTGCCTGCCTGCAGACCATCGGCTGGCCTCGCGCGGCGCCATCTCGCTGACGGAACTCGAGGACGAACCGATGGTACTTCTCGACCTTCCGAACACCGCCGCGTATCTCAGCTCACTCGTGATGCTCTCCACCGGGGTCATGCCGAAGGTGCGCCACCGCACGGCCGGCTTCGAGACGGTCCGAGCGATGGTGGCTCACGGGCACGGCTATGCCGTGCTGAACCAGCGGCCGGTCCACGATCTGACCTACGACGGCGCCAGAGTGGTGAACGTGGAAATCACCGACCCGCTGCCCCCTCTGCAGCTGGTCGCCGCCACCATGAAAGGGGTGAAACTGACTGCACGCGCCCGCGCGATGATCCGCACGTTCCTGGAAAGGGAATCGCCCGCCGGGAGCCTACGCCCGTCCGCCGGCCAGCCGTGACCGGAGCATTCCCGTGCGCTCATGGCAGTTCCGGTACTCGAAGAACTGATCGCCCTTCGGCAGCACCATCACCTCGTGATACAGCCGCAGTTGGGCGGCCTGGCCGAATTCGAGCATATGGGCGTTGAAGGCGGCGAATATCTTCACGTGCGTGGCGTGTGAGCGCGCCCAGCCTTCAAGGTCGGCGAGGTCGCGCCACCAGCTGACGGCGAACGTCTTCTCTGTGCGAGACCCTGAGCCGTCAAGCACGGTGACGTAGCGGTTGGTGTAGCAGCCGACGGCCAGACCGTCGTCACGAAGGAACTCCATCCCGCGACGGAGCTGAGGTTCTACGCGCTCTAGGTAGAACAACCGCTCATCAGCGGTGGTCCTGCTGAAATCCTGGCCCGAGCGGATCAGACACGCATTCTGGTGCGGAGTGATGCGAACCCGGCCGCCACCGAGGTCCTCGGCGCCGGGATGCCCCTGGGGCACAAGCCGGTCGTCTCTCGCGTCCGGGATGCGGTCCCTCATGCCGCCCCAGTACCCGTGCTCGAGGACCGGTCCACTCACCGTCTCGGCAGCAGCACCGACACCTTGCAGGTAGCGATCGGAGGAATACAGGGTCTCCAGCCGTCGTACCGATGGGCGTACCACTTCGATAAATGTTCCCAGGCCAGCGGAGTCTGTCGTGTTCCAGGCTCGGCCGACGGAATCGAACCACGCGTCGAACGCCGTCATGTCGAGCCAGTAGCCGACCGTTAGTACGGTGACATAGCCGAGCTCATCCGTGTATTCGACGAGCTCATGATGAGTCGCCCCGCCCGCGGGCCCTGCCATCGAGTGTGCGAGATCCCGGACGGCTCCGTACGCACGGTCGCGCTGATCGGGTGCACCCTGGACACCGAGGTATGCGACGACAACCCTGCCGACACCGGGAGACAGACGGGCCGTATACGAGTCGAACGCAGGCCTTCGCCCGGACGGGTTGTCACAGCAGGATTCCGGTGCCGCACCATCGAGATGCGGAGCTATAGCGCTTTCCAACGATCTCTCGGCCATGTAGTTTCCTCCTTCGGGCGGCGGGGCTTTGATTATTCCACTCGGACGACTACGTATGGCATAGCCGTTTTCTTTCCAAGACATCGGTGAAATAGATAACTGATTCGTTCGGGCACAGCCTGGCGTGTCAATGTTCGATGCTGTCGCGGGTGGGACACGCCGGACGTCGGGCGCGCACCAGTACACGTCCGTCTCCGGCTTGCTCGGCCGGTTCGGCGTACAGGGCCCGGTGCAGGAAGCCGAAGGGCATCCTGCACACCTCGGGCGGTTGCCTCACCCAGGCGTCGTACAGCGGGTGTCCCGTTAGTCGGTGCAGCCGATCACGGTGAGGGCGTGTGCGGAGTGTTGGGCAGCGCGGGGGCGCTTCCGGGGCGCGGGTCGCCGATCACGAGCCGGGTCCCGGCCAATCCGCGTTCACGCAGGTGACGCAGGAAATCGGTCCAGAGCACCTCGGTCTCACTGTCACCGATCATCACCCCCAGTCCCTCGCGGCCACCGTCCTCGGTGATCCCGGTGGCGATCACCAGGCCCGGGAGACGATCTGGTGCTCGACCCCCGCTTTGCAGTAGGTCGCGTCCAGGTACACGTCAGGGAACCGGACATGATCCAGGTCGTCGACCGACCGCGTGGACACGCCGTGGAACAGGCTTCCATGATTCGAGTGCCCGGTGCGAGGCCCGGATCCGGCCGAGCGGAGGGGAGCCGCCGCCCACCTCGGCGAGGCCTGGCCCGCCCAGCGTTCGACGCAGGTGTTCAAGCGCCGTGAGACACATATCGGTCCACTTGCAGAAGAACAGCTGGAACGCCTGATCCGTGCCGGCCACTGAGTCGCGCGCATGTAGGTTCCGCTCCCTGCTCGCAGGGCGGCCCACCGGGCAACTCTCCTTGATAAACGGCCAGTTCAACTCAGGAAATACACGATGGCCCTGTCCCAGCAGGACTTACTGCGCCTGTTGGAGTCACTACGCTCGGCGGACGGGACTCGAACTCGTCCGACCAGGCCGTGCTCGGTGTCGTTGGGCATGGCCACGTCGCCCGCGAAGGCCCTGACGGCGACGACCGGTGCGAAGGCCTCGGCGCGGTTGCCGCTCGCGGACCTTCGTGGTGAAGCGCCGGGTGAACTCGTCGGCTGCTCGGCCGGCTGTTGGTCGTCGGTCCGTATCCCGTGGGGACCATCCCGAGCTGGTCCCCAAGCTACGGGCGCTCGTCGAGGCGTGCACAGCTCTCACGGCCGACAGCGGCCGCGTGCCGGGTGCTTGGAGGGCTTCCTCCTCGACCCAGCGCACGGTGACCCAGGCTCAGCACCTGGCCGACGTGCTGGCGAAGACCGGCTCAGGCGACATCTCATTTGGTGAGTCTGCGGTAGCAGCTGGGGGTGCAGGCGATGCTGGTGAAGGCCAGGAAGTCTTCGGCTTTGCGCTCGTAGCGGCGGTGCAGTCTGCGGCATCCGGCGCGCCAGGACATCGTGCGTTCCATGGTCCAGCGGTGGCGTCCCAGTCGGGTTGAGGATTCGGGCCTGTCAGCTCGCCCTTTTCAAGGCCCGCATGTTCACCGAGTCGATCGCACAGCGGGACCAGTCCAACTCGCCGCGGGAGCCGAGTTCGTCGAGGACCAGGCGGTGGAGTTCTGCCCACACGCGGGCCTTCGTCCACTCGGTGAACCGTCGGTGGGCCGTCGCACCCGATGGCCCGAACGATGCGGACGGCAACTGCTGCCACGTGCAGCCCGAGGTCGCCACGGAGACGATCGCGGCCAGCACCTCGCGGTCGCCGTGCCGACGTCGGCCACCCCCCTGAGGCCGCGATGGCGCTTCCGGCACCACCCGCTGGAACATCACCACGCCTGAACGGCGCACCATTTCAGACGCCTCGATCGGGACTCACGGTGCCTAGTTCTTGGGAGTAAGCACCACGTAGGTGACGTTTGTCCCATCGTCCATGACGCCTCTGAACAGTTGTTCGTTCAGCAAGGGTGACGTGGTGAGCACCGAAGCCAGAACTCCGGCAGCCGAGGCGAGGAAACCCAGGACCGCGGGCGCTCCATCGAGGAGCGCGTCTTCGATTGCCTTCATGCCGGCCTCGGTCAGGAGGTCATTGATGAAGTCGTTGACGTCGCTTGGCGGGTCGGGCGGACCGTTGTATATCGTCACGTAGTAGCCGTTGTCCTGACGTGCCGAAACTGAAATCTGAGCATCGTCTCGAATTGCCTTGCCCTGCGGAGCTTCTGACGGTATCGGAATCAAGGTGCCGTCGGGGTCGGGTGCGGCCTCGAAGCGGGTTGTATTGTCGCTCGCCGGGTTGGGAAGTGTGTCTGCCATGTCAAGCCCTCCATTTTGCATGAGTTGACATATCGTGGTCTGATGAAGGTGATGGGTCGCCTGGGCGGCCAAGCTGGGGCAGATGGAGTGCTAGGTCTTAGGTCCAGGCGACCACGCCATGCTCTACATGCTCACTTCGTAGTCATACGAAGATGGAAGCCACGAGCGCGGCATCGCCGATATCGTGAACCCCTTCATCAATCAGATCCTGCAGATTGACGTTAACGTTCGCTTTCCATGAGCCACTTGCTCCGAAGCCGGTCGGCCAGAGCTGCTGGATCATCGGCTCATTGGCCGTCCCTGCGAAGTCATCGTCTCTTGATCCCGGCTCGAAGGTGCCGTGCACGCGACCGGTATGAGCAAATGAGATGGGACGGTCTTCGTTGTCGGATACGACAAATGCAATCGCAACGTCGTAACTGACCGCGCCAGAGGCGTGGAAGTGTCCACGCAACGAGTAGGTGCCGTCAGAGAAAACACTCAGTTGAGAGTTTCCGCCAGCCGCGACGCCGTCACCGAACACGATTGGTCCGGTGTCAAAGTCTCGCCTGTCCACCATGGCGCTCTCCTGAACTGTGCCGGAGGATCCGCCTCGTTGGATCCTGGTGAAGCGGACCCTGGTGAATCGCTGTCTCTTCCAGCGTCACTCCGGCCAGGACATGACGCAACCTCAACGAAGTACATCAACCGACGTCCGATGACCTCAAGGAAGCGGCCTAGGTACCCTCAGTCAGTCGCTGGTCTGGGGCCGGACACGTACCGCTCGGTTGGGGTGAGCGCGGCATGGCCGTGGTGTAAGTGGACGACCAGTATGTCCAGGTGGGCGACGATGGGCGGCTGACGCTCATCCCGGGGCAGGAGGACCTGCGGGACGTCCTGTATTTCAAGGATCCCGACAACACCGCCACGTTCGAAAAGGCTGACTACCTTTGGCTGGCCCGTGTGGTCGTGATGGTGCAGGCAGGTGGGGGGAGGAGCGGCCGATTCCCGTGCGATCGCGGGCCAGTTGGTGCGCAGCCTGGCGGCTCGGGCGGCGGCTACTCGGAACGGCTGATTGACGTAGCAGCGCTCGGCGCCACGGAATCGATCACCGCGGGCGCGGGTGGAGATGCGGGCACGCCCACGGTCGACGGCGGCGACGGCGACGCCGGGAACAGTTCCTTCGGTGGCCTGTGCACCGCGCTCGGTGACAAGGGCGGCCAGTCCGTCATGGTCTCCGGCGCAACACCGGTCTGCCGCACCGGAACGTCCGGGCCCACTGGCCGCCGTCGGTGACTTGGCCCAGGGCGGAGGCGAGCGAGATGCGGATGCGCCGGCGGATCGTGCAACTGCACGGTTCAGGCCGGGACCGACGTGGCCGTCAGCAAGTCCGGGTCGGCGGCCAACCCGAGCCGTCGTGCGCCCTGTGGAACTTCGCCCGGATCATGGCGAGCCCGCCCCACGTGAAGGTGGCGCCGCTGGCGTTCGGCCGACCTGTGCGCCAGGCGGCGACCGGCTGGGGACCTCACGGACCGTACCGCTCGGGCAAGTCCCGCCATGGACGGCCGATCCCGCACTTCCCAGTCGCGGCCGAGGTATCTCGAGAACTGCTCGCCGGGGGACATGTCCTTGATGTGGCGGTGGGCAGTCCGGTCACCCCTACCCAGCACGACAGGCCGTTGATGCCGCCACTCGTGAGGTTGAACTCGTGGTGTCGCCGGGGTGCTCAGGTGAGTCTGGTGGTCGGGCCGGTCTCGGCGAGGCAGCCGTCCATGACCAGACTGTCGGCCGCCGCCGGTTACCGGGTGCGCTCAGTGCGGTCGTCGTACGCTTCGCGGGCGGTGATGACTTCTTCGATGTGCAGCACGGACCACTCCGTGAGCGCCTTCAGCGGTTCCCGCAGCGTCTGGCCCAGCGCGGTCAGCTCATACTCCACGTGCGGCGGCACCTCTGGGTACACGGTCCGGCTGACCAGCCCGTCGCGTTCGAGGGTGCGCAGCGTCTGGGTGAGCATCTTCTCGCTCACGCCCGCCAGCTCCTGCCGGAGCCGGCCGAACCGGGAGGTCCCGTTCCGGCCGAGCTCGCCCAGCACGAGGACCGCCCACTTGCTGCCGATCTGGTCGAGCAGGTCCCGCGACGGGCAGCCGCGCTCGTACGGATCGAATGACGGTGTGGGCCCGGTCACGTTCTCGACAACGGCCACAGGGCTCACCTCAATGCTGTCGGTCGGGTAAGTACCCTACCAAGGAGTGGCTACTCCCCAATAGAGAGTGTGCAGGTCATTCTGGCTTCCACCCGCCGCGGACGGACTGCGGCAGGCGTGCGAGGCACGCACGGAAGGAAGGAATGACCATCATGCCGATCGTCGTCACTGGAGCCACGGGCCAGCTGGGCAGGCTCACCGTCGAGGCACTGCTGCGGCGCGGGATCCCGGCCGCGGACATCATCGCGACCGGCCGGGACATCGCCAGGATCAAGGACCTGGCCGACGGAGGCATCACGGTACGCCGCGCCGACTTCGCGGATCCGGACGGCCTGGCCGAGGCATTCGCGGGGGCGGACAGGCTGCTGCTGATCTCGGCCTCGGTCCCTGTGGACGAGCGGGTCGCCAACCACCGCCGCGTGATCGACGCTGCGGCGTCCGCAGGCGTGTCGCTGGTGGCGTACACGAGCACGACGCACGCGGACACGGCCACCACCGTCATCGGTGCCACGCACGGCGAGACCGAGGCATATCTGCGGGACCGCGGAATCCCCAGCGTGCTGCTGCGCAACAGCTGGTACCTGGAGAACTACACCAGCCAACTGCCGCAGATCCTGCAGAACGGCGCCGTCGTCGGCGCCGCAGGCGAGGGTCGGATCAGCGCCGCATCCCGCGCCGACTACGCCGAGGCCGCAGCGGTCGTCCTCACCACTGAAGGCCACACCGGCGCCGTGTACGAGCTCGGCGGCGACGAATCCTTCACCCTGAGTGAGCTCGCCGCCGCGATCTCCGCTGCGGCCCGAAAGCGGGTTACCTACGCCGACCTCCCGGTGACCGACTTCGCCCAGGTACTGGCCGCCGCGGGCCTGCCCGCCGAGCTGGCGGAGGTCCTCGCTGACGCTGACCGCGGCATGAGCCGCGGCGAGATGTACACCGACTCCGGCGACTTGCGCCGCCTGATCGGCCGGCCGCCCGTGACCCTGGCCGAGGCGCTCTCGGCCGCCGCCCTGCATTGAGGTTGAACTCGTGATGCGGCCGGGTTGCTCAGGTGGGTCTGATGGTCAGGCCGGTCTCGGCGAGGCGGCCGTCCATGAGTTCGCCTGTAAAGGTGGTTTGCCGTCCCGGCCGCCTCCTGGCTCCACGTGCCGTCAGGACACTGGCCGGGAAGCGGCCGCGGGTGCCGCCGTGGAAGGCGGAGGAGCACATGGCCGACGGCAGGATCCTGGTCGCGGTACCCGAACCCCCTCGGGGAGAGGGCGCCGGGCCCGAGCAGTTGCGCGCGATCCGGGACGCCGTCGAGGCGGGCGGCTTCGACGTCCGGTGGGCGGTCACGGCCGAGGACGCGGAGGCGGTACTGCGCACCGAGGCCGGCCTGGCTGCCGCGCTGGTGGCCTGGGACCTTCCCGGGGGGTGCGGGGACGGACCCGGCGCCGCGCTCGCCGCGCCGGACGGCACGCTCGCCCGGCCGGGCCGCGCCCTCGACGGGACTCCGGGCGGCGGCTCCGTACTGCGCCGGATCGGCCGCCGCTTCCGGGACCTGCCGGTCTTCCTGGTGATGACCGGCGAGGGCCTGGGGGACCTGCCGCTGTGGGTGTCCGAGTCGGTCGTGGGCTACGTCTGGCCGCTGGAGGACACCCCGGGCTTCATCGCGGGCCGGATCACGGCAGCCGCCCGCGTCTACCGGGAATCCGTGCTGCCACCGTTCTTCCGGGCACTGCGCCGCTTCGACGACGCCCACGAGTACTCCTGGCACACCCCGGCCCACTCCGGCGGCGTCGCCTTCCTCAAGTCACCGGCGGGGCGCGCCTTCCACGACTACTTCGGAGAGCGGCTGCTGCGCAGCGACCTGTCGATCTCGGTCGAGGAACTGGGCTCGCTGTTCGAGCACACCGGCCCGATCGGCGAGGCGGAGCGCAACGCGGCCCGGGTGTTCGGCTCCGACCTCACCTACTTCGTGCTGCACGGCGACTCGACGTGCAACCGCCTGGTGGGCCACTTCAGCGTCACCCGCGACGAGATCGCGCTGGTGGACCGCAACTGCCACAAGTCCGTGCTGCACGGTCTGGTCGTCTCGGGCGCCCGGCCGGTCTACCTGGTCCCCACCCGTAACGGCTACGGCCTGGCGGGACCGCTGCCCCCGGCCGAGATCGCCGCGGACGCGGTGGCGGCCCGGATCGCCGCGCACCCGCTCACCGAGGGCGCGGTGTCCCCGCGCCCCCAGTACGCGGTCCTCACCAACTCCACGTACGACGGCTTGAGCTACGACGCCGTACCTGCCGCACGAGCCCTCGCCGCCAGCACGCCCCGAGTGCATTTCGACGAGGCGTGGTTCGCATACGCTCGTTTCCACCCGCTCTACGCCGGCCGTTACGGCATGTCGGTGGACGACCGGACCTTCCCCGGCCCGGACCGCCCGACCGTGTTCGCCACCCAGTCCACGCACAAGCTGCTGGCGGCGTTGTCGCAGGGCGCGATGGTGCACGTCCGGCCGGCACCACGAGCACCGGTGGAGCACGACCGGTTCAACGAGGCGCTGATGATGCACGGCACCACCTCGCCCCTCTACCCGATGATCGCCTCGCTGGACGTCGCGACGGCGATGATGGACGGCCCGCAGGGCGAGTGGCTGATCGACGAGGCGGTGACCGAGGCGATCCGCTTCCGCCAGGAGATGGTGCGCCTGCGGCAGCGGATCGAGAGCGCCGGGGACCGGCCGCCGTGGTTCTTCGGGGTGTGGCAGCCGGACACGGTCACCGACCCGGCGACCGGCGAACGGCTGCCGTTCGGGGACGCCCCGCCGGAGCTGCTGAGCACCGACCAGTCCTGCTGGCTGCTGGAGCCGGGCGCCGACTGGCACGGCTTTCCGGGGCTGACCGAGGGCCACTGCATGCTGGACCCCGTCAAGGTCACGCTGACCTGTCCGGGGATCAGCGCCACCGGCGAGATGGCCGAGGAGGGCATCCCGGCCCGGGTGCTCACCGCCTACCTGGCCACCCGGAAGATCGTCGTGGAGAAGACCGACAGCTACACCACGCTGATCCTGTTCTCCATGGGCATCACCAAGGGCAAATGGGGCACCTTGCTGGACGCCCTCACTGATTTCAAGTCTCGCTACGACGCCGACGCCCCGCTGGAGCGGGTCCTGCCGGAGGCCGTCGCCGCGCACCCCCGCCGGTACGCGGGCCTGACCCTGCGCGGGCTGTGCCAGGACATGCACGAGCAACTGCGCTCCGCGCGCCTGGTGGAGCTTCTGGACAGGGCCTTCCAGCAGCTCCCGCAGCCCGTGGCGCCGCCGCAGCACTGCTACCAGAGTCTGGTGCGGGGTGGCACCGAGCGGGTCCGGATCTCGCGGGCGGCCGGACGGGTGGCGGCGGCCATGGTCACGGTCACCCCGCCCGGCATCCCGGTCCTGATGCCGGGCGAGTCGATCGGCGCCCCCGACGGCGCACTGCTGCGCTATCTCACGGCCCTGGAGTCCTTCGACCGCCGTTTCCCCGGCTTCCGCAGCGAGACACACGGCGTGACCATCGACGAGGACACGGGCGACTACCTGATCGAGTGCCTCGTGCGGGACGCGGAGCCGCGCCCGGGACAACACGCCTAGTGCCCCGGCAGGCGCAGACGGTGCCTGCCGGGCACTGGCGCGGCGGTTCGCCGGCCGACGGGAACCTCTGCGGGCCGGGGCCCGGCAACCGATGTCCCGGTGCCGGGCCCCTTTCCCGCGCCGGCCGCTCCGGACCCTCAACCGGAGAAGCCGACGTGCGCGAGCCGCAGTGGGCCGCGCAGTGTGATGCGGACGTCATGGACGCCCTCGGCGACGATGCCGGCGGTGAGCGAGGTGTACGTGTACACGTCCGGCGTCGGCTCCGCGAGCGTCAGCATCGCCTGCGGAGCGCCGCCGTCCAGGGCGAGGTCCAGCGTGCCCGAACCCGACACCCGCACGGTCACCTCCGTGATCCCGGTGCCGAAGTCGCAGTTGCGGTAGTGGAGTTCGGCTGCGCCACCGTCCTCGGGGGTGACCGCGTCGCCCTCCGTGCGGGTGCGGTCCACGAGAGCGATGCCCGACTGCTCGTCGAAATCGGCCGCGGCAAGGCCCTGTTCGGCGACGGGGCGGGGCGCCGCCGGTTCGCCGTCCAGGGTCACGGTCGTCCGCAGCCGGACGTCCTCGCTGGACGCGCCGACCAACACGTCGTACGGACCCCCCTCCAGGCGCCGGCCGTCCCGCGCCACATCCCAGAACGCGAAGGCGGACAGCGGCACTTCGAAGGTCAGGCCGGTCCGCTCGCCGGGATGCAGCGTGAACCGGCGGTGGGCGAGGAGTTCCCGGCGCGGGCGCGGTACGGACGGTTCCACGGCCCGGGTGTAGAGCTGGGCCACCTCGTCCGCCGTCACGTCGCCCGTGTTGGTGACCGTGCAGGAGACGCGGAGCGTGCCGTCCGCCATCTCGGTCGTCAGGTCGGCGTAGGAGAAGGAGGCGTAGGACAGGCCGTGGCCGAAGGGGAAGAGCGGGGCGCCCTCGAAGTAGAGGTACGTCTGCCGGGCGGACAGGATGTCGTAGTCGAGGAGGGCGGGCAGGTCGGCGTCGGAGGCGTACCAGGTCTGCGGGAGGCGGCCGGCCGGTGAGACGTCGCCGGCCAGCACCCGGGCGAGGGCGCTGCCGGCCGCCTGGCCGCCGTGGGCCGTCCAGAGCACGGCGGGCAGCCGCGCCACGTCCACCGCGTACGGGTACGACGACACCAGTGCCAGCACCGTGGCCGGGTTCGCGGCGCGGGCGGCCCGCAGCAGGCGCTCCTGGTGCGGGGGCAGGACCAGGGTCGTACGGTCCTCGGTCTCGCGGCCGTTGATGTGCGGGTCGTTGCCCGCGACCACCAGCACCACGTCGGCCGCGGCGGCGACCCTGGTCACCGTGTCCGCGCCCCGTTCGACGGTGATCAATTCGAAGACCGAGGCGTTCTCGGCGGCAACCCGCACGCCGTCGGCGGCGACACAGACGTGGCGACCTGTGCCGAGGTGCCTGAGGAGGTGACCGTTCTCGTGGGGTTCCAGGCGGAACGTCTCCTGGACGACCCAGCCGCCGGGCTGGTCCGCGGCGGCGCGGACGAAGCCGTCCTCGGCGACGGAGAGGTAACGGCCGTCCGGGGCGCGCAGCGTCAGCACCTCGTCGCCCCAGTCCACGAGGGCGAGTTCGGTGCCGGTGGGGCCGGTGGTCAGCGGGGGCAGGTCGGTGCGGCCCGCGAGCAGAGCCGGGTCCAGGGCGCCCGCCACGCCGGGCACCTCGTCGGCGGCCTCGGGGGCGGTCGGCACCTGGAGGAAGGTGCCGTCCGCGAGCTTCAGCCGGACCCGGTCCACGCCCTCCGCGAACTCCACCCGCTCCGCGCCGAACCGCTCGTACAGCCCCTCCAGCGGGGTGGAGCGGTGGATCAGGGTGCCGCTGTACCAGTCGAGCTTGCACTCGTCGGCGAGCAGGCCGACCACGGCGATCCGGGCGTCGGGCGCGAGCGGCAGCAGGTCGCCGTCGTTCTTGAGCAGGACGACCGCCTGTTCGGCCGCCTCCCGGGCGAGCGCCCGGTGGGCCGGGGTGTCGAACTCGCCGGTGTCCGGCCCCGGACCGCCGTGCGGGTCGAACTCGCCGAGGCGGAAGCGGACCGAGAGCTGGCGGCGCACCGCCGTGTCGATGTCGGCCTCGGTCAGCAGGCCCTGTGCCAGGGCGCCGTGGATCCGGGCGACGACGACCGAGCTGTCCGTGCCGTGGTCGGTGAAGCTGTCGACCCCGGCGAGCAGGGCGGCCGCCGTCGCCTCCTCGTGGGTGGCGAAGTAGTGCTCGTGGTCGACCAGGTTGCTGGGCGCGCCCGCGTCCGAGCAGACCAGCAGCTCCTCGTCGGTCCAGGCGCGCAGCTGCTCGCGCAGGTAGGGGGAGACGTGGTTGGGGCGGCCGTTCACCAGGTTGTACGCGGGCATCACCCCGGCCACCGCGCCCGCCTCCACGGTCTCCCGGAAGGCGCGCAGGTCGTACTCGTGCAGCACCCGCGGGCGGACCGAGGAGGACGAGACGGCCCGGTCCGTCTCGTTGTTGTGGGCCAGCCAGTGCTTCAGCACGGGCGCCGTACGCCAGTACACCGGGTGGTCGCCGCGCAGGCCGCGGGTGTAGGCGGTGGCGATGGCGGACGTGAGTTTCGGGTCCTCGGAGTAGCCCTCCTCGTTGCGGCCCCACAGCGGATGGCGCAGCAGGTTCACCGTCGGCGCCCAGACGTTGAGGCCGACCCGGTCGTCCCGGGCGCGCATCGCCCGGACCTCCTTGGACACGGCCTCGCCCACCCGTCGCACCAGATCGGTGTTCCAGGTCGCGCCGAGCCCCACCGCCTGCGGGAACACCGTCGCCGGTCCCATCCAGGCCACCCCGTGCAGGGCCTCCTGGCCGGTGCGGAAGGCGCCGATGCCGAGGCGGTCCACGGCGGGTGCGAACTGGTGCAGGAAGGAGACCTTCTCGTCCAGGGTGAGCCGCGCCAGCAGGTCGTCGATGCGCTTCGCGAACGGCAGGTTCGGATCGCGGAAAGGTGGCGCGGGCGGCGTTTGAGCGGTCACGTGCGGTTCCCCTTGCGCTGGAGCGGCGAGGCGCTTTCGAAGCGCTTCGATGCTCATTCGACGCAGGGGTGGGTGTCAAGAGAGGGTCCGCGATATTTCAAGCAGCGCATAAGAAGAGGTCATCACCCATGGCTCGGAGGAATCTTGGAAGCGACCCTTGTGCACCCCCGGGTGTTCACTTAACCTCGCAGCAACATCGAAGCGCTTCGACTAGTCGAACAGCCGACCATCCGGTTCCTCGCAGGGACGCATGACATGAGTCGGAGACCCGCTTCAGCTCAGCCAGTTCCACTCGAGACACCGCAGCCGACGGCCACCGCCGGGTGTCCTGGTGCGCCATGAAGGGTTGACGCAATGACGCCGAACGCCGCTTCCGCCCCCTCCGGCCCGAGCCGGAGAAGTTTCCTCGCCTCCACGGCAGTCGCCACCGCAGCGGTGGCCGGCGGGATGCCGCTGCTCGCCGCCTGCGGGGCGTCGGACAGCGGTTCGGGAGGGGGCTCCTCGTCGGGCAAGGACGCGAAGAAGCTGCTGCCGGTCTACGTCGCCAACAACGTGGTGACCCCGGACATCCCCTCCAAGTACGGCTCGTCGATCGGCTTCACCAGCAAGCTCGACCTGGCGACCCTGAAGACCTCGGTGCCCAGGAAGCTCGGCAAGGGCGGCAAGGTCACCATCATGTCGCCGTTCTGGGGTTCCCCGCCCAAGCAGGACAACCCGTACTACAACGCGATGAACGCCATGATCGGTGTCGACGTCGAGTGGCAGAACCAGGACGGCAACACCTACGACCAGAAGCTCGGCGCGGTCCTCGCCTCCAGCGACGTCCCGGACGTCGTGGTCATCCCGAACTGGAACATGGGCGGCAAGATACCCACCGCCATCATCAGCAAGTTCGCCGACCTCGGCCCCTACCTGTCGGGTGACCGGGTCAAGGACTACCCGAACCTCGCCGCCATCCCGACCGACGCCTGGCGGCGCTGCATCTTCGGCGGCAAGCTGCGCGGACTGCCGATGCCGGCCTCCTACGTCACCAACATCGTGCCCCTCTACCGCAAGGACGTCTTCGACAAGGAGGGCTACGACGTCCCGCGCTCGGCGGCCGAGTTCCTCTCCCTGGCCAAGGAGATCACCAACGCCAAGGCCAGGCGCTGGGCCTGCCTGGACATGAAGTGGACCGCCTGGCAGATGTTCGGCGTCCTGTCCGGCAGCGAGAAGCCGCTCGGCTGGAACCTCGTGGACGGCAGGATGGTCAACCGCATCGAGACCGACGAGTACCTCGAAGCGCTGGAGTGGACCCGCAAGCTCTTCGCCGCCGGGGTCGTGCACCCCGACGCCATGCTGGGCAAGAACGCCCCCGACCCCGGCCCCAAGTTCGCCGCCGGCGAGTTCCTGATCTACTCCAACGACATCAGCCAGTGGTGGAGCCGCACCGCCGAACAGGCCACCAAGAACCCGGACTTCAAGATCTGGGGGATGGACGTCCACGGCCACGACGGCGGCAACCCGCAGGTCTGGGCCGAACAGCCGGCCGGCATCTTCGCCTTCGTCAACAAGAAGGCCTCCGAGTCCGTGATCCACGACGTGCTGGCCGTCGCCAACGTCACCGCCGCGCCGTACGGCACCAAGGAGTACATGGCCACCAACTACGGCGTCGAGGGCACCCATTACACCGTCAAGGACGGCGTGCCCACCAAGACCACCCGGGGCAACAACGAGGTCATCAACGCCTATGTCATGGTCGCGAGCCCGGCCGCCACCATCGCCCACCCCGACTTCCCCGAGGTGGCCAAGGCCCAGGTGGAGTGGCAGCAGCGGATGGGCTCCTTCACCAGGAAGTCCAGCTTCTTCGGCCAGATGATCACGGAGCCGACCCGCTACACCAACCTCTCGGACAACTTCGAGACCCTCGAGGACGACATCACCCGCGGCCGCAAGAAGATCAGCGACATGCAGCAGGCCGTCGCGGACTGGAAGAGCAAGGGCGGCGACAAGCTGCGCGACTGGTACCAGAAGCTGCTCGACGACAACGGTTCGGCGAGCTGACCGGGCTCTGAGGCAAGGAGAACGGCCGTGTCCCACAGCACGGTGCCTCGCAGCAGGGCCGAGGCAGACGACGACGGTACCCGGGGGACCGCGGTGGCGTCCGGCGGCGCCGACGGAACCGGGAGGACGACGAAGAGCGCGAAGCTCGGTCTGCGCCTCAGATTCAGACGCGACCGCACCCTGATCCTGATGACCCTGCCGGCGGTCCTGCTGCTCCTGGTCTTCAACTACCTGCCGATCCTCGGCAACATCGTCGCCTTCCAGGACTACGACCCCTACGTCAGCGACAACGGCATCGTCTCCATGCTGCACAGCGCGTGGGTGGGCGTCGAGAACTTCCAGCAGATCTTCGCCGACTCCGCCTTCTGGAACGCGGTGAAGAACACCCTGGTGCTGTTCTTCCTGCAACTGGTGCTGTTCTTCCCGGTCCCGATCGCCCTCGCGCTGCTCATCAACAGCGTGGTCCGGCCCCGGGTGCGGGCGATCGCCCAGGCGGTCCTGTACCTCCCGCACTTCTTCTCGTGGGTGCTGGTCATCTCCGTCTTCCAGCAGATCTTCGGCGGCGCGGGCGTGCTGTCGCAGCTGCTGCGGCAGCACGGCTACGACGGCCTCGACATCATGACCGACCCGTCGACCTTCAAGTTCCTGGTCACGGCGGAGGGCATCTGGAAGGACGCGGGCTGGGGGATCATCGTCTTCCTGGCGGCGCTGGCGTCCGTGAGCCCGGACCTCTACGAGGCCGCCGCCATGGACGGCGCGGGCCGCTGGCGCCGCATCTGGCACGTCACGCTCCCGGCGCTGCGCCCGGTCATCGCCCTGCTGCTGGTCCTGCGGGTGGGCGACGCGCTGACGGTCGGCTTCGAACAGATCCTGCTCCAGCGTGACGCCGTCGGACCGGGAGCCTCGGAGGTCCTCGACACCTTCGTCTGGTGGAACGGCGTGCGCAACCAGGACTTCGGCTACGCGGCCGCCGCGGGACTCATCAAGGGCGTGGTCAGCCTCGGACTGGTCCTCGCCGCGAACAAGGTGGCCCATCTCATGGGCGAGCAGGGGGTGTACAAGAAATGACCGCAGTCCTCGGCAAACCGCCCGTACGGGAGCGTCCGCCGTCCCGGTGGGCCGCGCCTCCCCGCCCGGTGTGGGAGGAGGAACCGAGCAGGGCCGGCGCCGCCGGCAAGGGGCTGGTGCTGACCCTGGCCTGCCTCGGCGTCCTCTTCCCGCTCTGGATCGTGGTCGTCACCAGCCTGTCCTCCGGCCGGACCATCGACGAGGCGGGTGGCCTGGTGATGGTCCCCAAGGGCATCACCTTCGTCGCCTACCGGGAACTCCTCAGCGGCGGCCAGGTCACCCGGGCCACGATCATCTCCATCCTGATCACCCTCGTCGGCACGCTGTTCTCCATGACCGTGTCGGTCCTGTGCGCGTACGGCCTCTCCCGTATCGGGTCGCTCGGCCACCGCTGGTTCCTGCTGCTGCTCATGGCGACGATGTTCTTCAGCGCCGGGCTGATCCCGACCTACCTGCTGGTCCAGTCCCTGGGCCTCACCGACAGCTACCTCGCCCTGATCCTCCCGAGCGCGGTGAGCGTCTTCAACATCCTCGTCCTGCGCGGGTTCTTCATGGGCATCTCGCAGGAACTGATCGACAGCGCCCGCATCGACGGGGCCGGCGACGTCCGCATCCTCTGGCAGATCGTCATGCCGCTGTCGCGGGCGGTGCTGGCCGTGATCACCCTGTTCTACGCGGTCGGGTACTGGAGCGCCTGGTTCAACGCGTCTCTGTACCTCAACGACCAGGACAAGATGCCCCTGCAGAACGTCATGATCCAGCTGGTCCAGAAGCAGCAGGCCCCGGTGGGGCTGGCCCAGGCGATCAAGACGGGCGAACTGTCGGGGCTCGCCGTGCAGATGGCGGTGATGGTGATGGCGTTGCTGCCGGTGGCGGTGCTGTCGCCGTTCGTCCAGAAACATTTCAAGAAGGGGATGCTGACCGGGGCGGTCAAGGGGTAGCCGACGTCGCCTTCTGAGGGGGGTGGCGGGGAGCGTCGGCGACAGCGGGTGAATCGTGGCCGGTCGCGCAGTTCCTCCCCCAGCCTTCGGCCGGGGGTACCCCCAGCGCCCCTTTCGGGGCGCTGCCCAGCCGTGACTCACACAGCCGCGGGCGCTCGTGACTCTTCTCAGCCGCAGGTGCTCGTGACCCTTCCCAGCCGCGGGCAGTCGTGCCTCCCCAGAGCCCGAAAGGCCTGGGGGGACCCCCAGACGGCACGGGTGGGCGCTGGGGCCCCCGGCCGAAGGCTGGGGGAGCCACCCTGCCAGCGCCGGTAAGCGACGCCCCCGCCCCGCCTCCACCCCGGTCCACCCACCCACCCACGCCACCCGAAGGTTCCCCATGCCTACCCTGCGCCGCAGAACCGTCCTCGCCGGCACCGCAGCGGCTGCCGCCCTCACCGCCCTCCCCCTCCCCACCGCCCACGCGGCCGAGCCCGAGCCGCAGGCGTACCGCTGGCGCAACGCCGTCATCGGCGGCACCGGCTTCGTCACCGGCGTCCTCTTCCACCCCACCGTCCCCGGCCTCGCCTACGCCCGCACCGACATCGGCGGCGCCTACCGCTGGGACGCCCGCGCCGCCCACTGGACCCCCCTCACCGACCAGCTCGGCTGGGACGACTGGAACCTCCTCGGGGTGGAGGCCCTCGCCGTCGACCCCGCCCACCCGGACCGGCTCTACCTCGCCCTCGGCACCTACTCCCAGTCCTGGGCCGGCAACGGTGCCGTCCTGCGCTCCGAGGACCGCGGTGCCACCTGGACCCGCACCGACCTCACCGTCAAGCTCGGCGCCAACGAGGACGGCCGGGGCATGGGCGAGCGCCTCCTCGTCGACCCGCGGGACAGCGACACCCTCTGGCTGGGCACCCGGCACGACGGGCTGCTCAGGTCGACGGACCGGGGCGCCACCTGGGCGGCGGCCGACGGCTTCCCGGCCACCCCCTCCGCCTCCGGCCAGGGCGTCAGCCTGCTCGTGGCCGCCGGCCGTGTCCTCTACGCCGGCTGGGCCGACGGGGACGGCGGCGCGAGCGCCGTCAGCCTGTACCGCACCGCCGACGGAGCGACCTGGGAGGCCGTCCCCGGCCTGCCCACCGGCGCCTTCGCCAAGGTCCCGGTCCGGGCCGCCTACGACCGCCACGCCCGCGAGCTGTACGTGACGTACGCCGACGCCCCCGGCCCCAACGGACAGTCGGACGGCAGCGTGCACAAGCTCGCCGTGGCCACCGGGCGGTGGACGGACGTCACGCCTGTCGCGCCCGGCGACGGCGACACCTTCGGCTACGGCGGGGTCGCCGTCGACGCCCGCCGCCCCGGTACCGTCGTCGTCTCCACGAACAACCGGTGGTCGGCCGTGGACACCCTCTACCGGACCACCGACGGCGGCCGCACCTGGACGTCCCTCAAGGACTCCGCCGTCTTCGACGTGTCGGAGACCCCCTTCCTGAAGTGGGGCGGCGACCGGCCCAAGTTCGGGTGGTGGATCCAGGCCGTCGCCGTCGACCCGTACGACGCGAAGCACATCGTCTACGGCACCGGCGCCACCCTCTACGGCACCCGTGACCTCGTCCACTGGTCCCCGCGGACCCGCGGCCTGGAGGAGACGTCGGTGCTCCACCTGGTGTCGCCCCCGGTCGGGGAGGCGCACCTGCTGAGCGGCTCGGGGGACATCGGAGTCCTGTACCACGAGCGGCTCACCGCGTCTCCGTCCCGCGGGATGGCCACGAACCCCGTGTTCGGGTCGGCGACGGGGCTCGCGCAGGCCGCGGGCAGGCCGGCGTACGTGGTCCGCACCGGCTGGGGCGACCACGGCAACGGGGCGTACTCGAACGACGGGGGCCGGACGTGGGCGCCCTTCGCCGCCCAGCCCTCCCTCGCCCACGACGCACCGGGGCCGATCGCCGCCAACGCCGACGGCAGCGTGCTGCTGTGGTCCTTCGTGCACGGGGACGGGACCAAGTACCCCGCCCACCGGTCGGACGACAACGGCGCCAGCTGGACCGAGATCCCCTCCTTCCCGAAGGGCGCCACGCCGGTCGCCGACCCGGCCGACCCGACGCTCTTCTACGCGTACGACACCGACACAGGAACGCTACAGGCCAGCACTGACAGTGGCCGTACCTTCACAGTGCGTGCAGGCGGGCTGCCTGCCGGCGACAGTCAGTTCCAGCTCGTCGCCGCCCCGGGAAGGACCGGTGACCTGTGGCTGAGCGTCAAGTGGAGCGGCCTGTACCGGTCCACCGACGGAGGTGCCGCCTTCACCAAGGTCGCGAGCTGCCGGGCCGCCCACACCCTGGGCTTCGGCAAGGCGGCGCCCGGCGCCGGCTACCCGGCGATCTACCTGGTCGGCGCCACGGACTCCGGCACCGCCGTCCACCGCTCCGACGACGAGGCCGGGACCTGGGTCCGCATCAACGACGACCGGCACCAGTGGGGGTGGACCGGGCAGGCCGTCACCGGTGACCCGCGCGTGTACGGCAGGGTCTACCTGGCCACCAACGGGCGCGGCATCCAGTACGGGGACCTGGTCCGGTGACCGCCGCACGCAAGCAGCCGGGGCTGGCCGACGCCACCCGCGGCCGGATCCTCTTCGGCGGCGACTACAACCCCGAGCAGTGGCCGGAGGAGACCTGGCAGGAGGACGTCCGCCTGATGCGGGCCGCCGGCGTCAACTCCGTGACCATGGGCGTCTTCTCCTGGGCGCGGCTCGAACCCCGGCCGGGGGAGCGGGACTTCGGCTGGCTGGACCGGCTCATGGACCTGATGCACGACAACGGCATCGGCGTCGTCCTCGCCACCCCCACCTCGTCACCGCCGCCCTGGCTGGGCCGCCTGCACCCCGACACCCTGCCCCGGGACGCCGACGGCCGGACCGAGTGGTGGGGCGGCCGCCAGCACTTCTCGCACTCCAGCGCCACCTACCGCCGCCACGCCGCCGCCATCACCGAGGACCTGGCCGCCCGCTACGCCGGCCACCCCGCCCTCACCATGTGGCACATCAACAACGAGTACTGCACCTTCGACCACGGCGACGAGGCCGCCGCCGCGTTCCGCCGCTGGCTGCGCGAGCGCTACGGCACCCTCGACGCCCTCAACACCGCATGGGGCACGGCGTTCTGGGGCCAGGGCTACGACACCTGGGACGCCATCCTGCCCGCGCGCCACACCCACTACCTGAAGAACCCCACCCAGGTGCTGGACTTCCGCCGCTTCACCTCCGACATGCTCCTGGAGTGCTGTACGGCGGAGCGGGACATCGTCGCCCGGCACACCCCGCACATCCCGGTGACCACCAACTTCATGCCGCTGTGGATCGGCCAGGACGCCTGGCGCTGGGCGGCCGAGGAGGACGTCGTCTCCGTCGACCTCTACCCCGACCCGCGAGATCCCCTCGGCCCGCAGCACGGCGCGCTCGTCCACGACCTCACCCGCTCCCAGGCGCGCGGCCCCTGGATGCTCATGGAGCAGGCCGCCGGGCCGGTCAACTGGCGCGGGGTGAACCACCCCAAGCCCCGCGGGCTCAACCGCCAGTGGTCCCTCCAGGCCGTGGCCCGGGGCGCCGACGCCGTCTGCTACTTCCAGTGGCGGCAGTCCAGGCAGGGCGCGGAGAAGTTCCACTCCGGGATGGTCAGCCACGCGGGGGAGGAGGGCCGTACCTACCAGGAGGTCAAGCGGCTGGGCGCCGAGCTGGCCGCCATCGGGGCCGAGGTGACCGGACGACATGGATGCGCGGACATCGCGATCCTCCACGACTGGCACTCCTGGTGGGCCGGTGCCCACGAGGGCCGGCTCTCCACCGAGGTGGACCTCCCCGACGTCCTGCACGCCTGGCACCGGGCGCTGTGGGAGGCGAACCTCACCACCGACTTCGCCCACCCCGAGCACGACCTGTCCGCCTACAAGCTGGTCGTCGCTCCGCAGCTCTACCTGCTCACCGACACCGCGATCGACAACCTCCTCGCGCACGTCCGCGGCGGCGGCACGCTCGTCAGCGGATTCCTGACCGGCATCGCCGACGAGGACGACCGGATCCGCCCCGGCGGCATGGACGCACGGCTGCGCGAGCTGTTCGGCATCCGCACCCTGCACGAGTGGTGGCCGCTGGACGCGGGGGAGACCGTCGCGTGCGAGGGGTTCCGGGGGACCCTGTGGTCGGAGGAGATCGAGGCCGCGCCCGGTGTCACCCAGACCGTGCCGTACGACGGCGGCGAACTCGACGGGCTGCCGGCCGTGCTGCGCAACGGGCGTGCCTGGTACCTCTCCACGCTGCCGGAGCCGGCAGCACTGCGGGCCCTGCTCAGCGGGATCGCGGCCGACGCGGGGGTCGGGCCGGTGCTGGAGGATCTGCCGGCCGGTGTCGAGGCGGTCCGCCGCGGCGACCTGCTGTTCCTTTTCAACCACGGGCGTGATCAGGTAAAGGTGCCTGTCATGGGAACACATCACGATCTGCTGACCGGCGCCGACGTCGCGGACGAGCTCGTCCTCGGCCGCTACGGAGTGGCGGTGCTCAAGCCGTGACCGCCACCGGCCCCGTCCACGGCACCTGGGAGCCCGCCCCCGCCGCCCGCTGGGAGGACGGCTTCCTGAGCGGCAACGGCCGGCACGGTGTCCTCGTGTTCGGCGATCCGAACGACGACCGTGTCATCGTCACCCAGCACACCCTGGTCCGTCCGAACGGCGGCGAACGGGCCCGCCCGCCCCGCCTGGCGGCCGACCTCGCCGACGTGCAGGACAGGCTGCTCGCCGGGGACCGGGGCGCCGCCGAGCGCCTCACCGACGGCCGCCCGCTCCAGTGGGTGCAGCCCTTCCACCCCGCCTTCCAGATCCGGCTGCGCAGGCCGTACGGCCGGGCCGACGGCTACCGCCGCGCCGTCGACTTCACCACCGGCGAGGTCAGCGCCACCGCCGCCGACTGGACCAGCCAGGTCTTCGTCTCCCGCGCGGACGACGTGATCGTGCAGCGGGTCACCGGCACCGCGAGCCTCGATCTCGACATCGCCCTCGACCACCGGCTCCCCGGCGCCCCGTCCGACCTGGGCGTCGGCCACGGCGCGCTGCGCATTCCCGAGGGCGCCGTGCTCAGCCTCCGCGCCCGCTACCCCGGCGACGACCGCGCCTACACCGGCGTCACCCTGGTCGCCGTCACCGGCGGCACCACCGGACTCGTCCCGCCGGGCGTCCGGGTCACCGGCGCGGAGTCCGTCCTCCTCCTCACCCGGGTCCGGCGCCACACCGGCGAACTCGACGTGGCGGCCGAGGCGCGCGCCCTGGGCGACCTGCTCGCCGAGCGGCAGCCGTACGACGCGCTGCTCGCCCGCCACCTCGTCCCGCACCGCACCGCCTACACCCGCGTGACGCTCGATCTGGCCGCCGCCCCCGCCGACCGCGCCCTCCCGGGCTCCCAGCTGCTCGCACGGCCCGCCGGGGCGGCTCTCCTGGAGCGGCTCTTCGCCGCCGGCCGCTACCACCTGCTCTCCGCCTCCGGCCTCAACCCGCCCCGCCTGACCGGACTGTGGACCGGCGAGTGGGACACCGCCTGGTCCGGTGCCTTCACCAACGACGCCAACGTCAACCTCCAGACGGCCTCGGCCGCGGCCGCCGCGCTGCCCGAGGTCACCGAGGCGTGCGCCGCACTGGTCCAGCGCCAGCTGGACGACTGGCGGGAGAACGCCCGCGTGGTCTTCGGCGCCCGGGGCGCGGTCGCGCCCGCGCACAGCGACGGCGAGTCCGGGCTGTCGTACCACTTCAGCCGCGAGTACCCGCTGCACCTGTGGACGGCCGGCGCCGACTGGCTGCTGAAGCCGCTCGTGGACCACGACGAGGTCCGCGGCGAGCGCGATCCCCGGACGGCGGCGGCGCTCGCCGAAGTCGCCCGTTTCTACGAGGACTTCCTCACCCGGACCGACGCCGACGGCCACCTCGTGATCGTGCCCTCCTACTCGCCCGAGAACCGGCCCGCGAACGCGAGCTGGGGCGCGGTCAACGCGGCGATGGACCTCTCCGCCGCCCGGCACGCCCTGCGCACCGCAGCCGACTACCACCCGGGCCCGGACGGCGACCGCTGGCGGGCCCTGGCCGACCGGCTCCCCCCGCACCGCGTCAACGCCGACGGGGCGCTCGCCGAATGGGCCTGGCCCGGCCTCGACGACAACTACGACCACCGCCACCTCAGTCACCTCTACGGCGTCTGGCCGCTCGACGAGATCACCCCGTACGACACCCCGGAGCTCGCGGCCGCCGCCCACCGCGCGCTCGAACTGCGCGGCGCCGAGAACGACTCGGCCCACGGCCACCTCCACCACGCCCTCGTCGCGGCCCGCCTGCGGGACGGCGAGCGGGTCACCGCCGCCCTCGCCCAGGTCCTGGACGGCGACTTCTTCCACGCCTCCCTGATGAGCGCCCACTACCCGCACCGCGACGTCTACAACGCCGACGCCGCGCACACCCTGCCCGCCGTGCTCGTCGAAGCCCTCGTCCAGTCCACCCCGGACCGCCTGGTCCTGCTCCCGGCGCCGCCGAGCGCCCTGGGCACGGGCCGGCTGCACGGCGTCCGCACCCGCTTCGGAGCCGAACTCGACCTGGACTGGACCCCGGACGGCGCGCGAGCCGTCCTCAAGCCGCACCGGACGCTCCGCGTCGACCTGTGGACTTCCTCCGGCAGTCGGCCGCTCGACCTCGTCGCCGGAGAAGACCACGTCCTCACCCTGGGGACGTGGTAGCCACCGCACCTCCCCCCACCCATGGAAGGGACACCATGGCACCACGCATGCTCGGCAGGGCCGCCAAGGCCCTGATCGCCCCCGCGCTCGCCCTCGGCGCCACCGTCGGCCTCGCCTCCGCACCCGCCTCGGCCGCTGTCTGGAGCTCCTGCGACCAGTGGGGAAGCACCACGCTGAACGGCTACACCCTCTACAACAACATCTGGGGTTCCGGCGCCGGCAGCCAGTGCATCTGGGCCAACTCCGGCACCAACTGGGGGGTCTGGGCCAACCACCCCAACACCGGCGGCATCAAGTCCTACCCCGACGCCAAGGCGGTGATCGGCAAGTCGATCACCTCGCTCTCCTCGCTCAACTCCAGCTACAACGTCACGGTCCCGTCGTCCGGCGCGTACAACACGTCGTACGACATCTGGGACACGGGCCACAAGTACGAGATCATGCTCTGGATGAACCACACCGGTGCCGTCGGCCCGCTCGGCACCTCGCAGGGCACGGTCACCCTGGGCGGCCACACCTGGACCGTCTACAAGGGCAACAACGGCTCGAACGACGTCTTCTCGTTCGTACGCACCGCGAACTCGTCCTCCGGCACCGTCGGCGTCCTGCCGATCCTGAAGTGGATCAAGGACACCAAGGGCTGGTTCGGGAACGTCACCATCGGCGACTTCCAGTTCGGCTTCGAGATCACGTCCTCTTCCGGCGGGCTGGACTTCGCCGTCAACAGCGAGAGCGTCAGCAGCAGTTGACCGAAGGGTGAGCGGCAGGTGAGCGGCAGGGCCGGTCCCGCGTGCGGTGCGGGGCCGG
>NZ_JBFAXI010000111.1:0-27852 GCF_040680735.1 Streptomyces sp. NPDC051987
CCGATCTGCCGCGTCGGCGTCGGCCGCGGCCTGGGTGGCCGCGTCCGCCTCCGTGCCAGCCGAGGCGGCGGCGCTCTCCGCGTTGTCGGCCGCGGCATCCGCGGCGTCCGCGGCCTGCCGGGACGACTGCGCCTGGTCGTCGGACTCGTGTGCCTCCGCGTAGCTGTCCTTGGCGTATGACTTCGCGCGGGCGGCGTCCGCCTTCTGCTTGGCGTCCCAGGCCTTGTCGCGCAGGTCCTTCGCGTTGTCCGAGGCGGTCTCCGCGGCCTGCCGCTTCGCGGTGGCGGTGGCGTCGGCCGCTTCGGCCTTGTCCTTGGCGTCCTCCGCCTGGCTCGCGTACTCCTGTGCTTTGGTCTTGTGCTCGGCGGCCTCCGCCTGCTTCTGGGCGGCGGTCTCCTTCTCCGCTTTGGCGGTGGCCTCCTCGGCTTCAGCGTCCAGCCGGCGGGCGTGCGCGGTGGCCGCGGCGGCCTTCGCGTCCGCCTCCGCCTGTACGGCCACGGCCAGCTTGGCCTTGGCGGTGTCGCGGGCGGCCTTGGCGTTGCCGACCTGCACCGCGGCGGCATCGGCGGCGGCCTTCGCCTGCTCCTTCGCCGCCTCGGCGGCCGCGTTGCGGAACGCCGCCGTCGAGGCCGCGCCCTGGGTCACGGCGCGGGCGGCGATGGTCGCGATGTCCGCCACGGACGCCTTGGTCGCCGAGAGCGCGGTCTGGGCGGCGGCCTGCATCGCGTTGATCGCGGCCGCCGACGCCTTGGTCACCTGCGCCTTCTGCAGACCGACCAGCAGACCCCTGCCGCGAGGTGCGCCCGCCTGGTCGGCGATCGCGTAGGCGGCGTTGAGGGAGGTGTCGGTGCTGGTGACGGCGGAGGTGGCGGTCTGCGCCTGCTTCTGGATCAGCGTCAGCTGGGTCTGCGCGGCGGACTGGGCGGCGGCGATGCCCTTGGTCGCCTGGAGGAACTGGGCCGTGCTCGGGTAGTCGAGGTCGTCGGTGCCGTTGTGCCCGACGGGGACGATGTCCAGCTTCTGGAAGGCACTGCCGGAGCAGGTTGCCAGGGTGGCGTCCTGGCTGTTGGTGTAGGACGCGAGGTTCAGGCACTTGCCGTTGCCGAGGTTCGTCAGCGGCGTGGTGGCGTGCGGGTTGTACCGCCAACGGTTGGCGCTGGTGCTGCTGACGGTGCAGGAGCCCTGCACCATCGCCGTGCCGTCCGCGCTCGCGGAGGCCTTCGGCACCAGGCACTTGCCGGAGTTGACGTTGACCAGCGTGTCGCCGGAGATCCGCCACTGCTGGTTCGCATTGCCGTTGCACGTGTAGATCTGCACGATCGCGGCGTTCGCGGTCGAATTCCCGTCGACCTCCAGACACTTGTCGGAGGACCCGTGGACGTGGATTGCCATCGGGCTGTCGCCGATCCAGCCTGCACCCCCAGCGGACCAGTAGTCCTGCCAGCGGGCCAGGTGGTCGGCGATCCAGGACTGGCCGAGCATCTCACCGAGCGCCTGCGCGGTCGTGGTGAGCGCCTTGGTGGCGGTGGTGTTGGCGTCGAGGATCTGGTTGCGCTGGACGGCCTGGGCGGCCAGTTCCTGCTGCCACTCCGCCGACGCGGTGGCGACCTCCTGGCCCAGGACCTTGTTCGGGTCGATCGGATCACGCCAGGCGCAGGCCGCGAACCGGGTCTTCAGGTCCTCGACGGCGATCCGGAACTCCAGGCTGCCCGGTTCGGCAGCGGTGCGCGGGAAACCGCCGGAGGAGAGGAACATCCGGGCGTCGTCGGCACTGGTCCCGCTGGAGTCGCTGATCAGTTTCTCGAACGCCTCGTGCTCGGCGTAGGCCTGCTGCCACTGCTGTGTTGGCAGCGACGGGTCGACGGTCCCATACAGCGGCGTGCCCAGGTTCTTCACGGCCTGGACGGTGGCGTCGTCGGCCTGCGCGGTGGGGTCCTTGTAGAGGTCGCCCTCGGTCTTCCACCACTGAGCGCCGAGCCACTTGCCGTAGCCCACCTGGTTGAAGAAGTCATCGCCCGTGCCGGACACGCCCGGTGGCCAGTAGAACTCGGCGTCGGTGGCGAAGTTGGCCGGGAAGGACAGGCCTTTGAGCGGTGTCTGCCATGCCGCGAGCCGGGTGGTCAGCACATCGCTCGCCGCGTCGATGGCGTCCCGGTCCTGCTGAAACGCGGTCGACAACGGTGTGTCGTTCCAGTACTCACGGTCGGCGGCGGTGTGCAGCTGGTCGGCGTTCTGGTTCAGCGCGTTCTGCGCGAGCGGCACCGTGGAGGTGCCGCCGATCCGCAGCGCGTCGCCCATCAGGCACTGGTCCTGGCGCAGTTGCTCGGCCGCCGCGACGTCGAAGCCGTCGTAGCTGTCCGCCACGTTCGTCATGGCGGCCCCCGTCGGTGCGGGGCCACCACCCAGCAGTCCCCCGAGAACCGCGGTGGTGACGACCAGCGGAACAAGAGAGCCGTTGAGCCGGTCCCTGGGTGAGGCGCCCGAAGCCGCCTCCGGCTCGGCTGCCGGAGAGCGGTGAAAGGGTCTGTACGGACGTCTGAATCGCAAGGAAGTGCCCTTCTCCATAACGGAGGCGGACAAGAGGCCCGATCGGACACGCGGCACGAGGCCAACACGTGTCACGCAAGACGAAATCCCCCACCTGCGGCAACAGGCCCCCGTCGCCCACTTGGCAACCCAGGGCGGGTTGTGCCGCAGCCGAACCCGAACCAAGGTTCTGATCATGATCACGACAGATTGTGGTGTCCAGGTGAAGGAATGGCAACCGAGAGGAGACCGGAAGACGGCTTGCAGGCGGTATTCCGGCCCTGACCGGCCGATTCGCGCCACCATGCCGCCTTCATGCCATGGCACCCCGGGCAGCCCGGACGACGCCTTCAGCCAACAGAGTCGCGGGCTGTCCGGGACGGCGACTCAGATGCCCGGCCAAGGATCCTCGTCGCGGAACAGGGGGCGGCCGTCGGGCAAGGTGGTGGGCACATCCGCCCCGTACCCGACGTCCATAGGGGCGGTCGCCATGTGGGCGCCCTCCGTAGGGGGCTCGTACACGGGTTGCGGCCATAGTCCCGCGGCCGCGTACCCGTTGTAGCCGTCCATGTTCCCGTACGGCGGCTGGTAGGCGTACGGGACGCCCTGGGGCGCCCCCACTCCCACGGCCTCTGCCGCCGGGGCCGCGCCGCCCTGTTCCACGAACAGGGGCAGTCGCAGCTCGCCGGTGTCCATCGCCGCGTTGTTCTGGGAGCGGTGGAGGCGGGAGTAGGCGCCGCCGCGGGCGAGGAGTTCGTCGTGGCGGCCGGTCTCGACGATGCGGCCGCGGTCGACGACGAGGATGCGGTCGGCGTCGGGGGCGAGGTTGAGGTCGTGAGTGATCATGATGGTCGTGCGGCCGGTCATCAGGCGGCGCAGCGGTTTGACGACCCGGCGCGCGGCCATCGCGTCCAGGCCGGTGGTCGGCTCGTCGAGGACGAGGACGGGGGCGTCGCGCAGGATCGCGCGGGCGATGGCCAGGCGTTGGAGCTGACCGCCGGACAGACGCGCGGAGTTGGGGTCGATCCTGGTGTCGTAGCCGTCGGGGAGCCGGACGACGAAGTCGTGGGCGTCGGCCGCCCTGGCCGCGTCCTCGATGGCCTGGTCGCTGGCGCCGGGGCGGCCGCAGGCGATGTTGGCGCGGACGGTGTCGTGCAGGACGAGGGTCTCCTGCGGGAGGAGGGTGACGTACTCGCGCAGGCGGGCCAGGGGGAAGTCGCGGACGGGGACGCCGTCGAGGAGGATCTCGCCGCTGTCGGGGTCGTAGAAGCGGAGCAGCATCTTGGAGACGGTGGACTTGCCGGCGCCGCTGGGGCCGGTGATGATCACGAGTTCGCCGGGGCTGACGGTGAAGGAGAGGCCCTCCAGGGCGGTGCGGTCGGCGCCGGGGTAGCGGAAGCCGACGTCGCGGACCTCGACGGCGCCGTACGGGCGGCCGGTGTCGGTGCCCGCGCCGCGCCGGGGGTCGGTGACCGACGGCCGCACGTCCAGGATCTCGATGAGCCGTTCCGCGCCCGCCGTGGCGGCGGTGACGGTGAGGCCGAGCTGGGCGAGGCCGCGCACGGGCGGGTAGAGGTAGCCGAGGAAGGCCGAGAAGGCGAGGAGCTGGCCGAGGGTCATCCGGCCGGTGGAGATCTCCCAGGCACCGATGCCGATGACGGCGAGGACGCAGATCGTCTCGATGACCTGGACGAGCTGTTCGTACGCCTCGTTGAGGCGGGTGGAGCGGACGGAGGCACGGAACCAGGCGCTCGCCTCCTCGTTCAGGCGCCGCCGCTCGGCGTCGCGGCGGCCGTAGGCCTGCGTCAGCACGATGTTGCCGAGGGACTCCTCGACCACGGAGGTGATCGCGCCGTCGGCGACCCGGCCCTCCCGGGACACGTCCTTGATGGAGCCCGAGAAGCGGCGGGCTGCCAGCCAGAACAGGGGCGCGAGGACGAAGGTGGCGGCGGCCAGGTCCCAGCGCAGCCAGAACGCGGCGATCGCATAGAAGAGGGCGCTGAACAGGGCCGACGCGGCGCCGACGAGCCCGGACACCACCATGGTCTCGATCGACTCGACGTCGCTGGTCAGGCGGGAGAGCAGGTCGCCCTGGCGGTGCCGCTGGAAGAAGTGCGGGGGCAGCTGCTGGACGTGGTCGAAGACGTGCTCGCGCAGCCGCATGACGAAGCGTTCGGTGGTCCAGGCGGCGAGGGAGTTGCCCGCATAGGCCACGACCGCGCCGACGATCGCGATGGCCAGCCATTTCCCGGCCGGGCTCCAGAAGGCGCTGAGCGAGCCCTTCTGCAGGGCGTGGTCGGTGAGGTCGCTGAAGAGCAGGATGGCCTCGGTCTCGGCGAGCGCGGCGATCACCGTGCACACCCAGACGATCACCAGCCAGCGGCGCAGCCCCCGGGTCAGCGGCCAGAAGCGGCGGAAGGCGGCACGGGCCGGGATGGTGGGCGTGTACTCGTCCCCGTCGCCGTCCCCGTCGTCCCCCTCGTCCTCGTCGTTCTCGTTTTCCGTCGCGTGCTCGCTTTCCGTCGCGTGCTCGTCCTCGGTCTTGTATGTGTTTTCGTTCCGGTACTCGGCGTACTCGTATTCTGTGCCGCCACTCCCCTTCACCAACATTTCGCACTACCTCCGCTCTCCGCCGCTGCGATTACCGAAATACCGGAGCGAAAAAGGACCGACGGCGAACCGTCGGTCCTTCTCACCGCTTACTCAGTTGTCGCGGTCGCCGGGGATCGGCTTCGGAGCCGGCTTCGGCGCGCGCTTCTTGGGCTTCGGCGGCGGGGGCGGGGGCAGCTGCTTCTTGGGCTTGGGGGGCAGCGGTGCGAGCTTCTTGAGGCTCATTCCGACTCCTTGAGAGTTCGAAGTGCAAGTGGTGCGGGATGGTACGAGAATTCTCTTGGGGCAACGTCCGGGGATTTCGGATCGTCATCCTCGGCAATCCCCGCCGCCCGACACCGATGAACTTACACGGCCCGGATCCCAAGCGACGGCAAAGTCGCTTCGCAAACGGCAAGCAGGCACTGTGAATACCTGGGTAACGGCTGTATGACGACGCCGAACCTGAGAATTCCCTGAAGAACCTGAGAGCCGGCTTGTGAAGCCGCCTCAGCGGCGGGCCATGTACAGGCCGAACGCCTTGTGGAGCAGCTTGTTGAGCGGGAAGTCCCACTCCCCGAGGTACTCGACGGCCTCGCCGCCGGCCCCCACCTTGAAGCGGAGCAGCCCCAGCAGGTGGTCGGACTCCTCCAGGGTGTCGGTGATGCCCCGGAAGTCGTAGACCGCGGCGCCGCGTTCATGGGCGTCGCACATCATCCGCCACTGCATGGCGTTGTTGGGCTGGACCTCGCGCTTGCGGCCGGTGGAGGCGCCGTAGGAGTACCAGACGTGGTCGCCGACGGTGAGCATGGTGGCCGCGGCGAGGAGATCGCCGTCGTGCTGGGCCAGGTAGAGGCGCATGCGGTCGGGATGCTCGGCGGTGAGCGCGGTCCACATGCGCTGGAAGTAGCCGAGGGGGCGGGCGATGAAGCGGTCGCGCTCGGCGGTCTCCGTGTACAGGTCGTAGAAGGCGGGCAGGTCGTCGTATCCGCCCTGGACGACCTTGACCCCGGCCTTCTCCGCCTTCTTCACATTGCGCCGCCACTGCTGGTTGAGCCCGCGGTGGATGTCCTCCAACGACCGCCCCGCGAACGGCACCTGGAACACGTACCGGGGCTGCCCGGCCGCGAACCCCGCGTCCCCGTCCGCCGCCGCCTGCCGCCACCCCGTCCGGCGCAGCCGCTCCGCGAGGACGGCGGCACGGGTGTCGTACGACGTCGGCCGGACGTCCGCCAGCCGCCGGGCGGCGGGATCGGCGATGGCCTCCTTCACCGCCTCCGCGCTCCACCGCCGTACGACGACGGGCGGCCCCATCCTCACCGTGAACGCCCCGCGGCCCTTCAGGTACGCCAGCAGGGGTTCGAGCCAACGCTCCGGCTCCGGGTCGTGCCAGTCGACGGCGGGCCCCTCCGGCAGATACGCCAGATACCGCTTCACCCGGGGCACCGCCCGCAACAGCACCAGCCCGGCCCCGACGATCCGTCCCTCCCCGTCGAACCACCCGAGGCTCTCCGCCTCCCAGTCGGGCTTGACGTCTCCCCAGGACGGCAGCTGCATATGGCTGACGGAGGGACGGGATCCCACGAAGGCGAGGTGCTCGGCACGGGAGACGGGCTGGAGGCGAAGGGCTGCGGTCATGGGCGGTGCTCCTGGGGGGGCTCGGCGACGGCTCACTGACGGCTCACTGACGACGGGCTCCGGTCAGGACGGCGGACGCGACCGGCGGCGTCGGCCTCAAGAACAACAGACGCGACCCCACCGGGGATCGTTTCGGCGCGCGCGGTCGGGTGAAGCGTGTCGGGCGCGCGGGCGAGACGTGCCGGGCAGGCGGGCGAGACGTGCCGGGCAGGCGGGCGAGACGTGCCGGGCAGGGGCCGCATCCGACGTGCGGCGTCTCAGGAGGACGACACGGCGGCGAGCACCGCGATCCGGCCGACCTCCGCCTCGCCGCCCGTCACTTCTCGTCCTCCCTCTCCAACGCCTCCGCCAGCACCTCCGCGAGGTGTCTCGCCCGTACCCCGGCCAGCTGTTCCAGCTGGGTCCGGCAGGAGAAGCCGTCGGCCAGGATCAGGATGCCGGGCTCGGCATCCCGTACCGCGGGCAGGAGCTGTTCCTCCGCGCAGGCTTTCGACACCTCGAAGTGGCCCTTCTCGAAGCCGAAGTTGCCCGCCAGGCCGCAGCAGCCGCCGACCAGGTCGCCGGTGAGGGCGGCGGCCTCGCGCAGACGGCGGTCGGGGGCGTCGCCCAGTACCGCGTGCTGGTGGCAGTGGGTCTGGCCGACGACCGGACGGTCCAGGCGGGGCGGGGTCCAGTCCGGGGCCAGACGTTCCAGCGCCTCCGCGAAGGTGAGCACTCGCGCGGCGAGGCGGGCCGCTCGGGGGTCGCCGGGAAGCAGTTCCGGCAGGTCGGCGCGGAGGGCGGCGGCACAGCTCGGCTCCAGCACGATGATCGGGGGCCGCGAGAACCCGTCGTGCGGCTCCGCAGCCCGGTCCGGGTCCGACGGCGGCAGCAGCGGCTCCAGCAGGTCCAGCGTCCGGCGCAACACGGTGCGGGCCCGGTCCAGTTGGCCCGTCGAGAGGTACGTGAGGCCGCAGCAGGGGCCGTCGGCCGACCGGGGCACCTTCCGCGGCCGGGTCGGCAGTGCCGTGACCTCCACGCCCGCCGCCTGAAGGACCCGTACGGCGGCACGGCCCACGGACGGCGACAGGTACTCCGTGAAGGTGTCCGGCCACAGGAAGGCCGACCGCGACCCGCGCAACCGCCCGCGCCCCCGCTTCTCCTCCCGCTTCCCCTCCCGCCGCCGCTCCCACCGGCTGAAGGGCTCCACCGCGAGGCGCGGGATCCGCCGCTCCGGTGCGATGCCGCCGAGGCGTCCGGCGAGCGTCGCCAGGGGGCCTACCCGGGCGAGCGCGTTGACGAGCGCCGCCGTGCGGGTGCGCGCCACCAGGCGCAGCCATCTCGGCAGCCACCCCATGCTGTAGTGGGCCGCCGGGCGGCGCCGGCCCGCGTAGTGGTGGTGCAGGAACTCCGCCTTGTAGGTCGCCATGTCCACCCCGACCGGGCAGTCCGAGCGGCAGCCCTTGCAGGACAGGCAGAGATCGAGGGCGTCCCGGACCTCCGTCGAGCGCCAGCCGTCCGTCACCAGTTCGCCCGCCAGCATCTCGTGCAGCAGCCGGGCCCGGCCGCGGGTCGAGTGCTCCTCCTCCCCGGTCGCCCGGAAGGACGGGCACATGACCGAGGCGCCGCCCGTCCCCGTCGTACGGCACTTCGCCACGCCCACGCAGCGGCGGACCGCGGCCGAGAAGTCACCGCCGTCGGCGGGGTAGCCGAAGGCGACCGGCACCGGCTCGCGGGGCAGGACGGCGAAGCGGAGGTTCGCGTCCAGGGGAGCGGGCCGGACCAGCATGCCGGGGTTGAGGAGGCCGTCGGGGTCCCAGATCCCCTTCGCCCGTTCGAAGAGCGTCACCAGCCCGGTGCCGTACATCCTCGGCAGGAGTTCCGCTCTCGCCTGGCCGTCCCCGTGCTCACCGGACAGGGAGCCGCCGTGCGCCACGACCAGGTCCGCCAGCTCCTCCGAGAAGCGGCGGAAACGCGCCACGCCCGCCTCGCTCAGCAGGTCGAAGTCGATGCGGACGTGGATGCAGCCGTCGCCGAAGTGGCCGTACGGCGTGCCGCGCAGGTCGTGGGCGGTCAGCAGGGCCCGGAAGTCCCTCAGGTAGGCGCCCAGGCGGGCCGGCGGCACCGCGCAGTCCTCCCAGCCGGGCCAGGCCTCGGTGCCGTCCGGCATCCGGGTCGCCGTACCGGAGGCGTCCTCCCGGACGCGCCAGAGTGCGCGTTGCCCCGCCGGGTCGGTGACGACCAGCGCGTCGATGACGTCCGCCGCCCCGACGATCGCCGCCGCACGCGCGCGTGCCTCGGCCGCCGTCTCCCCGCCCGTCTCGACGAAGAGCCAGGCACCGCCCCGGGGCAGCCCGGCCGGGGACGGCACCAGGTCGGCCGCCATGCCCTCCACCGTCAGCGGCGCGAGGCCCAGCAGCCCCGCCGCCGCGTCCGCCGCCGCGCTCTCGTCGGCGTAGCCGAGCACCGCCAGCGCACGCGCGCGTGGCGCGGCCACCAGCCGTACGGTCGCCGCCGTGAGGATCCCGAGCGTGCCCTCGCTGCCGCAGAAGGAGCGGGCGACGTCCGCGCCCCGCTCGGGGAGGAGGGCGTCCAGGGCGTAGCCGGAGATCCGGCGGGGCAGGTCGGGGAAGCCGGTGCGCAGGCGGGCCAGGTCCCCGGCCACCAGTGCGCGCAGGCCGTCCGGCGCGCCCGCCCAGTCCCGGCCGAGCCGCAGCCGCCGGCCCCGCGCGGTGATCACGTCCAGCTCCCGGACGCTGTCCGCCGTCGTGCCCCAGGCCACGCTGTGCGAGCCGCAGGAGTTGTTGCCGATCATGCCGCCGAGCGTGCAGCGGCCGTGCGTGGAGGGGTCCGGGCCGAAGCGCAGGCCGTACGGGGCCGCGGCCTCCTGGAGGCGGTCCAGGACCAGCCCCGGCTGGACGACGGCGGTACGGCCGTCCGGGTCGAGTGCGAGCAGGCGGTTCATGTGCCGGGTGAAGTCCAGCACCACCCCGGTGCCCGTCGCCTGCCCCGCGATCGACGTGCCGCCGCCGCGGGCCACCACCGGCACGCCCCGGGTCCGGCACACCTCCAGTACGGCCGCCACGTCGTCCGCGTCCCGAGGGGCCACCACCCCGGCCGGGACCCGCCGGTAGTTGGACGCGTCCATGGTGGCCAGGGCCCGGGAGGTGGCATCGAAACCGACCTCGCCCCGGACGGCGCCGCGCAGTTCCGCCTCGATGCCCTGGAAGCCGTCGAAGCCGTCGAAGCCCTTGGCGCCCTCGAATTCCGCGAATTCCGACATACGTCCACTCAACCAGCCCCCAGCGGGGTTTGCGGACAGGGCCGCCGACGGCAGCCGGAGCCGTGGGCGGGACCGTCCTGGACGCGCGTCTCACCCGACGGACGAGGTTTCGCCCAGGTTTCCTCCACCGGCTAACCTCACACCGTGGCTGACATCCAGATCCCCGCTGACATCAAGCCCGCCGACGGACGCTTCGGCGCGGGCCCCTCCAAGGTGCGGACGGAAGCGCTGGACGCGCTGGCCGCCACCGGTACCTCCCTGATGGGCACCTCCCACCGCCAGGCCCCGGTGAAGAACCTGGTCGGCCAGGTCCGCGAGGGCATCAGCGCCCTGTTCTCCCTCCCGGACGGCTACGAGGTCGTCCTCGGCAACGGCGGCTCCACCGCCTTCTGGGACGTCGCCACCCACGGACTGATCGACAGCAAGTCGCAGCACCTCACGTTCGGCGAGTTCTCGTCCAAGTTCGCCAAGGCGGCCAAGCTCGCCCCCTGGCTGGCCGAGCCCACCGTGATCGCCGTCGACCCGGGCACCCACCCGGAGCCGCGGGCCGAGGCCGGCGTCGACGTCTACGCGTTCACCCACAACGAGACCTCGACCGGTGTCGCCATGCCGATCAAGCGGGTCGCGGGCGCCGACGAGGGCGCGCTCGTCCTCGTGGACGCCACCTCCGGCGCGGGCGGCCTGCCGGTCGACGTCAGCGAGACCGACGTCTACTACTTCGCCCCGCAGAAGTCCTTCGCCTCCGACGGCGGCCTGTGGATCGGCGTCTTCTCCCCGGCCGCCATCGAGCGCGCCGAGCGCGTCCACGCGTCCGGCCGGCACGTCCCGGAGTTCTTCAGCCTCCCCACGGCGATCGACAACTCCCGCAAGAACCAGACGTACAACACCCCGGCCCTCGCCACCCTCTTCCTGCTGAACCAGCAGCTGGAGTGGCTGAACGGCCAGGGCGGCCTCGCCTTCTCCACGGCCCGCACCAAGGACTCCTCGACCCGCCTGTACACCTGGGCGGAGGAGAGCAAGTACGCCACCCCGTTCGTCTCCGACCCGGCCAAGCGCTCGCAGGTCATCGGCACCATCGACTTCGCCGACGAGATCGACGCGGCCGCCGTCGCCAAGGTGCTGCGCGCCAACGGCATCGTCGACACCGAGCCCTACCGCAAGCTCGGCCGCAACCAGCTGCGCATCGCGATGTTCCCGGCGATCGACCCGGCGGACGTCGAGGCGCTGACGAAGTGCGTCGACTACGTGATCGAGAAGCTGTAAGGGCGCGGCAACTCCCGTAAGAAGCTGCTGGTTTACCCGGCAGGCATGATCAAGGCAAAGCCTGCCGTGGACAGTTGAGTCTCCTTCGTCGCACACCGGACACTGTGTGCCCCATGCGACGAAGGAGATCCACGGGTACATGAACAGACCGATACCGGGCACCGTCGAGGTCGCGGTGCGCCACATCCTCAGCGACAAGGTCACGGGCTTCCTGGTCCGCACCCGCCGTATGGTCTGGAAGGACAGCATCTTCCGGGTACGCCGGCCGCAGTCGGGCAAGCAGACCGTGGAGCTCACCTGCTCCGTCTGCGACGCCTCCCTGCTGGCCGAGGTCCGCACCGAAGCCCGCACCCGGCACACCAGGATCATCCTGCGCGTCCTGGCCGCCCTCAGCGCGATCGTCTTCTTCGCGGCCCTCGCCTACGTCGTCCACGAGGGCGGCAAGACGCTCCCCGAAGGCCAGTCGCTGCCGACCCTGTTCCCCATAAGCGTCGTCTCGGTCTTCGTCACGTTCGTCGCCGCGCCCACGTTGTTCGTCCAGAGTCGCGTCTACAACGGCGTCAGCCTGCTGGACGCCCCCAAACCGCGCCGCCTGCACGGGATCAGGCCGGTGAAGGGCTGAGCGCCGGACCCGGCGAGGGCGCCGGTGCGGGTGCACCGGCGCCCTCGCGCTGTCACTGCCCGTCGACGAGCTTCGCGTACGCCTTGGCGTCGAGCAGGCCGTCGGAGGACGCCCCGCCCGTGACCCTGATCCTGAAGAGCCAGGTGACGTAGGGGTCGGAGTTGACGTCCTCGGGGCTTTCGACGGCCTCCTCGTTGATCGCGACGACCTCGCCGTCGAACGGGCTGAAGATGTCGGACGCCGCCTTGACCGACTCCACCACGCCGACGGAGCCACCCGCCTCGACCTTCCTGCCCACCTGGGGCAGGTCGAAGAAGACGATGTCGCCGAGGTTCTTCTGGGCGTGGTCGGTGATGCCGACGGTCATGCTGCCGTCGGCCTCGGTGCGGATCCACTCGTGGTCTTCGGTGTAGCGGAGGTCGGCGGGCACGTGGGACATGTCAGCTCCATCAGCCGTCGTGGCGCGGTGTCCGGCCGCCCCTGTCGACGGCCGGCAGGAACAGCCTGCGGCACCGCCTCCCAGAGCCGTGTATTTCCGGCATCACGCTCAACCGTCCGGGTGACGACCGCGGCATCACGCCGCCGCGCACGTCAGCGTCGGCACACCCCCGCCCCCGGGCGCACCCCCGAAGCCGAAGCCCACCGAACCCCCGGCCGCGATCGCGCCGTTGTGGGAGGCGTTCACCGCCGTCACGGTCGCCCCGCTCTGCGTGTACGACGCGTTCCACATGGTCGTCACCTGCTGCGACCCGCTCCACGTCCAGGTCACGGTCCAGGAGCGGATCGCGGTGGAACCGGTGTTGGTGACCGTGACGGCCGCGTTGAACCCGCTCCCCCAGTCGCTGCTGACGGCGTAGGAGGCCGAGCAGGAAGGGGCCGTACCACCGCCACCGCCCCCGCCGCCACTCCCGCCGGTGCTCGGGAACAGCGGCGCCTTGATGCTCGCCAGGTACCCGTCCTTGACGGTGTCCACGGTCGCCCAGTCGTCCTTGAGGATCCCGCCGGTGTCACCGGAGTCGGGGTTCCAGGACCAGAAGGTCCACTGGAAGGAGTCGGCACCGGACGCCGACGTCGGCCGCAGGTAACTCACCAGTGCGGCCAGCCACTTCTGGTCCACCGTCGAGGCGAGCGTGGTGCCGAACTCGCCGACCCACACGGGCGCGATGTTCTGCTTGAAGAGGTAGCCCCAGTACGCGTCCCACACGCCGGGCATGTTGGCGGGGAAGGCGGGATCGCTGAACCAGCTCTGCTGGGCCACGCTGGTGGCGTAGTCGTGGGCGGAGTACACCACCCGGTTCGGCACGGACAGCTGCACCGGATACCGGCCGGCGCCCATCAGATTGCCGCCCCACCAGCCCGAGACCCCGTTGTACGTCTGCACGCCCTCGACGAAGATCAGCAGGTCGGGGTTGACGGACAGCACGGCGTTCCCGGCGCGCTGGGCGGCCAGCCGCCAGTCGACGGCAGTGTCCCCGCAGCCCCAGCAGGCGGGGTCGTGGGGCTCGTTGTGGAGGTCGATGCCGATGACGGTCGGGTCGGTCGCGTACCGCGCCGCGAGCGCCTTCAGGTCGGCGATCCAGGTCGACTCGGGGACGGACGAGGTGTACCAGAGCGCCGACTGGCCGGCGGCGTCCGGCCGGTGCCGGTCGAGGATGACCTTGAGCCCGTCCTTCCCGGCGTAGGCCACGATCCGGTCCATCACCTGGAGCGAGTTCAGGCCCTGGAGGTCGGCGTTCTTGCCGTTGCTGAAGTCGATGCTGTCGGGGACGGTCGCGCTCTTGAAGATGTCGTCGCTGTAGGGCAGGCGGATGGTGTTGTAGCCGAGCGACCGCATCTGGTCGATCATGCTCTTGTAGTCGCGCGACCAGAGGCCGTGCACCACGTGGTTGGCGGTCTCGAAACCGAACCAGTTGATCCCGGCGATGCGGACCGGCTGCCCGGCCGCGTCGAGGATCTGCCGGCCGCTGGTGTGCCAGTAGCCGGCGCCGGGGGTGTCGGCCGCGTGCGCGGGGGCCGTCGCGCCGGCCAGCCCGGCGAAGAGGGGCAGGAGGAGCGCGGCGGCCACAGCACAGAGCGCTCTTCGCGGGGTGCGTAAGCGGAACATGTGCCTGTTCCTCTCGGAGTTCCACTGGGAGGCGCGGCCCGGAACAGGATGGGAGCGCTCCCACACACCGCGCACCTCCCAGGAAACTGAGACACCGTCATCACGTCAAGACGTACGACGGCCCGGCCCGCCACGCGCCGGGGCCGAACGCCGACCGACGGCGGCCGGGGGCGGGGTCAGCCGACCGTGGCCGGGGCAGGGTCAGGGGCCGGGTGGGGTCAGCCGACTGTGGCGGTGATGGGGCCGGTCACTCCGGTCGAGGTGACGGGGATCGTGACCGTGACGGGCTGGACCCGGCTGGGCGCTCCGGTGGGCGGGACCAGCAGGAAGACCGGCCTGACGTGCAGCGTGGTGGTCGCCGCCGCCGAGAAGGGGGCGTCGTCCCGGTGGGCGCCGACGAGGTAGTACGTCTTGCCGCTGGGGACGCCGACGGCGGTGGTGTCGTCCAGACTGCTGATCACCTGGGCGGTGCCGCCGCCGGCCGCGGTCGGCAGGGTGACGACGGTGACGTCGAGGGTGCCCTGGACGTGGACGGTCTCGGTCGGGCCGGCGAAGCTGCCGTCGATCGGCAGGCTGACCGAGCGGACCTGCGGGAGGGCGGCGGCGGCCGTGGCACGGACCGCGGGGGTGGGGGCGGCGGCGGTCGCGGGAGCGGCGGTGGCGGGGACGGCCAGGGCGAGGGCCGCCGTCAGCAGGCAGACGTTCCCGGCCAGGCGCGGGGCGTTGCGGGGCATGGGTGCTCCAGTTCCGTGCGGCGGGACCCGTTGCCTCGTTGCCGCCCCCGTCCCGCGGGACGTCTCCCAGCCTGCACGGACGCCCGGACGGCCGCCCCGCCGGTGGCCCGGACGGGTGACGTCCGGCGTCCGGTCAGTGGCGCCGCTGCGACGGGCGCCGCAGCCGCCGCAGCCCGAAGAGGGCGAGCACGGCGACCCCGACGGCGACGGCCCCGACCTTGGCCCCGCCGCTCAGGGAACCCCCGCCGTCGCTCCCGGCGGCCGAGGCACCGCCCCCGGACGCCGACGCCTTGCCCGACCCCGCCGACCCGCCCGGCACGTCCTCGGCCTGCACCGGGCTGTCGGCCCCCTCGCTCCCGTACATCAGCCTGGTCCCGTCGGCGGAGTAGCTGATCGACTCGCCCTGCTTCTGGAGCGGCACGTCGAGCCGGCCCTCGCGCTTGATCTTCCCGCCGTTCCAGGCGTAGTAGACGCCGCCGAAGTAGCCACGTACGGCGAGCTGGGTGCCGTCGGGCGAGAAGGCGGCGTCGGTGGCCCAGAGGTCCACCGGGGCGATGGGCCGGAAGATGTTCGTGCCTTTCGGGGAGAGGGTCGCCGGGCCCTCGTACAGGTGCCCGCCGTCCTCCTTCTTGTCGATGATGTACACCCGCCCGGTCCTGGGGTGCACGATCAGCGACTCGGCGTTGCGGGCGCCGTTCGCGTACTTGACGACGTACTGCGTGGCCCGGACCCTCTGGTCGACCAGCTTCCTCGGCTCGGGCAGCCGGTAGATCCAGACGTAGGGCCAGCTGCCGTCGAGGTTGTCGCCGATGTCGCCGACGTAGATCTGGTTGCCGGGGCCGATGGAGATGGCCTCGACGTCCCGGGGCGTGCCGACCCCGGTGAGCGTGATCCTCGCGACGGTTCTGCCGGTCGCGCTGTCCACGGCGTAGATGTACGGGCCGTCGCCGCTGTCGTTGTGCGTCCAGTAGATGCCGGGGTGCAGGTGGGAGGCGGCGAGACCGCTGGACTCGGTGATGCGCGGGTCCGTGATCGTGAACCCCTGGTCGCCGGTGCCGTCGGTGCCGTCGGCGGCGGAGGCGGGTGCGGCGGCGAGGGCGCCGGTGAGCAGGACACCGGCGAGGAGGGCGAGCGATCGTGGACGCATGGGCTCAAGCCTGCCATCCCGCGCCGGGTCCGACCGCGGGGGACGTGGCGGTCCTCACACCCCGCCGCTCCCGTTGATCGTCCATCATGAGCGGATGCTCAGGTTCATGCCCGTCGGGGACTCGATGACGATCGGCAGCGCGGGCGAGCACACATGGCGGTACCGCATGTGGCAGCACCTGTGCGGGACCCACGACGGTCCGTGCACGCTGGTCGGCCCGCGCGAGACGCTGTACGACAAGCAGGCCGAGGCGCCCGTCTCGTACGCCTACGCCGACCCGGACTTCCCGCGCGGCCACCTGGCCGGCTGGGGTGAGGGCTGGCTGCACATGACCCCGCTGATCGGGGAGGCGGTGCACACCTGCCGCGCCGACGTCCTGCTCGTCTCCCTCGGTCTGATCGACCTGGGTTTCTACACCAACGCGGAGCAGACGGCGGCGAACGTACGCACCTTCGTCGCGAACGCGCGGGAGGCCCACGCGGGCATCCACATGGTGCTGCTGCCGGTGATCCGGAACATCCGGGCGGCGTCGGACGAGCCGTTCGCGGCACAGGTGGCCCGCTTCAACGAACTCCTGGCGAAGACGGCGGCCGACCTGGACGAGCCGCGCTCCCCGATCCTCGTGGCCTCGCCGCCGGCGTCGTACGACATCAAGGCCGACACCTACGACGGCACCCACCCCAACGCGAGCGGCGAGCACAAGATCGCGGGGGCGTTCGCGGACGCGATGTGGCAGGGGTGGGGGCTGGGCGAGGAGTACGGCGCCGGAACGGACTGACCGAATCCCGCCGTTGCCCGGTCACCGTGCGTATCGTTGAACCGCCCGGTCGCACTCGCGCGGAAGGCGGCCGGGGAGGAGCGCCAGGATGACCGTCCTCGAAGACAGGATCGCGATGGCCAAGAGCGACGACGAGATCACCCTCGACGAGATGTTCGAGCAGATCGAGAAGATGCCCGCCCCCGAGGGATACAAGGTCGAGATCGTCGAGGGGACCGTCTTCATGTCGCCACAGCGGGACACCCGCTGGGAGATCATCCTGGACATCGTCGAGCAGCTGCGGGCCAAGTACCCCCGGAAGCGGGTCAAGTCCGACGTCCGTGTCGACTACCCGGGGCATCTCAACGGGTTCGCGTCGGACGTGACGGTGATGGCCGAGGGCGCCGCCAAGAACGAGAGCGGGCTCTGGCGGTATCAGGACGTCGAGTTCGTCGCCGAGGTCATCTCCAAGGGCACCGCGGCCAACGACTACGGGCCCAAGAAGACCGCGTACGCCGTGGCCGAGGTCCCCGTGTACCTGATCGCCGACCCCTACCAGCGCCGCGTCCGCGTCTACACGCACCCCCAGGGCGACTCCTACACGACCGAGACGAGGGTCGACTTCGGCACGGCCGTCGACCTCACCACGACCACCGTCGGCCTCACCCTGACGACGGACGAGTTCCCCTCCGACTGAGGAGATCCGGCCTCAGTCGATGCAGAACTCGTTGCCCTCGATGTCCTGCATCACGATGCAGGAGTCGTCGCCGCCGTCGTACAGCAGCCGCACGCGCACCGCGCCGAGCGGGAGCAGCCGGGCGCACTCGGCCTCCAGCGCGGCGAGGCGCTCCTCGCCCAGGAGCCCGGTCCCGACCCGCACGTCGAGATGCACCCGGTTCTTGACGACCTTCCCCTCGGGAACGCGCTGGAAGTACAGCCGCGGGCCGACCCCCGTCGGATCGACGCAGGCGAACCACGACCCCCGCTCCTCCGGCGGCTGGGCCTCCTGGTAGTCGTCCCACGTGGCGAACTCCCCCGGGGGCGGGGGCACTTCGTACCCCAGGACCTCGCACCAGAAGCGGGCGACGCGCTCGGGTTCCGCGCAGTCGAAGGTGACCTGGAACTTCTTGACCGATGGCATCGGCGCACCATAGCAGGGGCCCGCACCGCCGGACCGGTGCCCGCCGATGCCCCCAGATGGCCTTCGACGCCCTTCGATGCCCCTCGACGGCGCCAACTCACTTGCCTAGAGCGCACTCCACGCCGTTGGCTGGATGACCATGGAGTACACGCAGCTCGGACGTACCGGACTCAGGGTCAGCCGACTCGTCCTCGGCACCATGAACTTCGGCCCGCAGACCGACGAGGCCGACAGTCACGCGATCATGGACGCGGCGCTCGGCGCCGGCATCAACTTCTTCGACACCGCCAACGTGTACGGGTGGGGTGAGAACAAGGGGCGGACCGAGGAGATCATCGGCACCTGGTTCGCCAAGAGCCCCGCCCATCGCGACAGGGTGGTGCTCGCCACCAAGGTCTACGGCAACATGGCCGCCGACGGCGACGCCTGGCCCAACCACGACAAGCTCTCCGCCCTCAACATCCGGCGGGCCGTGGACGCCAGCCTCAAGCGGCTGCGGACCGACCACATCGACGTCTACCAGTTCCACCACGTCGACCGCCGGACCCCCTTCGAGGAGATCTGGCAGGCGATCGACACCCTCGTCACGCAGGGGAAGATCCTCTACGTCGGCTCCTCCAACTTCCCCGGCTACAAGATCGCCCAGGCCAACGAGATCGCCGCCCGGCGCGGCGGGACCATCGGGCTGGTCAGCGAGCAGTGCCTCTACAACCTCGCCGAGCGCCGGGCCGAGATGGAGGTCATCCCGGCCGCGCAGGAGTACGGCCTCGGGGTCATCCCCTGGTCGCCGCTGCACGGCGGGCTGCTCGGCGGTGTGCTCAAGAAGGAGGTCGAGGGCGGGCGCCGGGCCGGTGGCCGGGCCGCCGACGCCCTCGCCGACACCACCCTGCGGGCCCGGATCCAGGCCTACGAGGACCTGCTGGACAAGCACGGCGTGGAGCCCGGCGAGGCCGCCCTGGCCTGGCTGCTCACCCGCCCCGGCGTCACCGGCCCGATCATCGGCCCGCGCACCGCCGGACAGCTCGACTCGGCCCTGAGGGCCGTGGAGCTGGAGCTGAGCGAGGACCTGCTGACCGCCCTGGATGAGATCTTCCCGGGCCCCGGCCCCTCCCCGGAGGCCTTCGCCTGGTAGTCCCGTCAGGGAAGCACCCCGCAAGGAGTGCGGGGCCGGTCCGACATGCGGCTGCCGCCGCGTGGGCGGGACCGGCCACCGACGGCCCGCGGCCGGCGCCGAACGGCCGGCCGCGGTTCCCCGGCCTCACCCCGCCCCTCACTTCATGGCGGAGGCCACGGCAACCACCACGAACAACAGCACAAGCACACCGGCCATGATCCGGTTCCGGGTCTTCGGGTCCACACACCGAGCCTAACCGGCCGCCCCGAGCCCCCAGCGGGCGACCACCTCGTACCGCGGCTGCTCCCCCGGCACCCCGGACGTCGGCAGATTGCTGCGCACCAGCGCCAGCTCCGCCACCGTCCAGGCCCGGCTCGCGAACTCCGCGAGCAGCGCGACGTACGGCCGGACGTCGACCGCGTCCCGGCTGCGGGCCACCGTCAGGTGGGCCTGGTAGCGGCGGTGCTCCCCCATCGGCAGGCCAGCCTTCCGGGCCGCGGCCTCCGCGCGGTCGGCCAGCAGACGGAGGGTGTCGAGGTCGCCGTGGGCACCCGCCCACAGGGCCCTGCCGTGTCCGAACTGACCGCCGCCCGCGACGGACAGCCCGAACGCCGGGGTGCGCCGGGCGGCACGGGCCAGACGGTCCGAGAGCGCCGGTACGAGGTCGTCGGCCACCTCGCCGAAGAACGCGAGGGTGTAGTGCCAGCCGGGCCGCCCGGTCCAGCGCAGCCCCTCCGCACCCGGCAGCCGCTTCAGCCGATCCACCTCGACACCGAGCTCGGCAACCACGTCGGCCGGCGGCAGCACGGCTGCGAAGAGTCTCATGGGGCCAACCCTGCCAAAGAACGGGACCCGGCACGCCCGCACCGACAGGTACTGGCCCGGAGGCTCTGGCCGGCGGGGCGGGCGGTGGGGTGGGTCAGGCGGCTGGGGCGAGGTGGTCCTGGTGCTCTCTCGGGACGAAACGGATGCGGGGGTGGCCGCCGTGCCAGCCGACCGACAGGCGGAGGTTGCCGACCCGGGCCAGGACCAGCCCGATGACGACGGCCGCGGCCGCGGCGATCGCGCCGCCGACGGCGAGGCCGGCGCGCACGCCGTACGCGTCCGTGATCCAGCCGGCTATGGGCGCGCCGATGGGCGAGCCGCCCATGAAGACCATCATGTAGAGCGCCATCACCCGGCCCCGCATGGCCGGGTCGGTGCCCATCTGGACGGTGGTGTTGGCGGTGACGTTGACGGTCATGCCGAACATGCCGATGGGGACCATGAGCAGCGAGAACAGCCAGAGGGAGGGGGCGGCCGCGGCCACCAGCTCCAGGCCGCCGAAGGCCACCGCCGCCGCGAGCATCACCCGCAGCTTGGCGGTGCCGCGCCGGGCCGCGAGCAGGGCGCCGGCCAGGGAGCCGACCGCCATCAGGGTGTTGAAGAGGCTGTAGGAGCCGGCGCCGGCGTGGAAGACGTCGTCCGCGAAGGCGGAGAGGTAGACGGGGAAGTTGAAGCCGAAGGTGCCGATGAACCCGACCAGGATGATGGTCCAGGTCAGGTCCGGGCGCCCGGCGACATAGCGCAGGCCCTCGCGCAGCTGGCCCTTGCCTCTCGGCGCACGCTCGACGACGTGCAGCTCGCGCGCCCGCATCAGCAGCAGGCCGGCGAGGGGGGCGACGAAGGACAGGCCGTTGAAGAGGAAGGCCCAGCCGGTGCCCACGCCGGTGATCATGAGACCGGCGACGGCCGGGCCGACCAGGCGGGCGGACTGGAAGTTCGCCGAGTTCAGACTGACCGCGTTCTGCAGCTGGTGGGGGCCGACCATCTCGGAGACGAAGGACTGGCGGGCCGGGTTGTCGACGACCGTGGCGAGGCCGACGGCGAAGGCGGCGAGGTAGACGTGCCAGACCTGGACATGTCCGGAGAGGGTCAGCAGGGCCAGCGCGACGCCGGTGAGGGCCATCGAGGTCTGGGTGACGAGGAGTGCCCGCCGCTTGTTCAGACGGTCGACCAGGACCCCGCCGTAGAGGCCGAAGAGGAGCATCGGCAGGAACTGCAGGGCGGTGGTGACGCCGACGGCGGTCGCGGAGCCGGTGAGGCTGAGGACCAGCCAGTCCTGCGCGATGCGCTGCATCCAGGTGCCGATGTTCGAGACGACCTGGCCGGCGAAGAACAGCCGGTAGTTCCTGACCTTCAGCGAGCTGAACATCGAGGACCGGCGGGCTGTGGGGGTAGTAGGGGCGGTCGGTGCGGGGGCGGAAGGTGTTCCGGGTCCCGAACTCAACAGCGTTCGCCTCTTCCTTCTCTCGGGCGTTCAGAGGTGTGCGAGCTTCTCCAGCACGGGGGCGGCGGCGCGGAGTTTCGCCCACTCGTCCTCGTCCAGGCCGTCGACCAGGCCGGCCAGGAACGCGTTGCGCTTGCGGCGGCTCTCCTCGAGCATCGCCTCGGCCTGTTCGGTCCTGGTGACGACCTTCTGCCGCCGGTCCTCGGGGTGCGGCTCCAGCCGGACCAGTCCCTTGGCCTCCAGCAGCGCCACGATGCGGGTCATCGAGGGGGGCTGGACGTGCTCCTTGCGGGCCAGCTCACCGGGGGTGGCCTGGCCGCAGTTGGAGAGGGTGCCCAGCACCGACATCTCGGTGGGGCTCAGTGACTCGTCGACCCGCTGGTGCTTGAGCCGTCGCGAGAGTCGCATCACGGCGGAGCGGAGGGAGTTCACGGCGGCCGCGTCGTCGCCATGGGTAAGGTCCGGCATGTTCTTTAGAGTAACTCATTACTCTTCCTAAAGACCACCGGGACCCGCCCGTCCGCCCGTGACCTCGGCCACTGGACCGGGGGATCCGGGCAGTCCAGGGACATCCCCCAGAAAACATCGCGTCACCCGTACGAGTGAGCCAGATCCGGAAAGTGACGCATCGGGCGCGCGGATGTGGCGCCCTCGTATCCATGGGGACCAGTGTGCTCAGCCTGCGGATAGACAAGGAGCTGCTCGACCGGCTCCGGTGTCATGCGGCCAAGAGAGGAATGAGCGTCCAGGACTACGTGATCCGGACGCTCGTTCGAGACGACTTCGACGAGCGGTTCTCGGCCGCCGTCGAGGAGACGGAGAGGTTCTACGGCGTCACCTGACGGGTTTTCGGGCGAAGAGGGAGAGACCGGTACGGAGAGCCCAACACACAGAACACGAGTGCGACTTCAACTCCCCTTCATCTAGCGTTAACCCCTCACGCCGGGCGCCCGCCCGGCATCGCCAAGGGGGGTTACGACCCATGCACGACGGCACACCCGTCCGTCCACAGCCCAGGCCGAGCAGACGCCAGATCCTGCGGACCGGAGCCGGAATCGCCGGCGCGGCCGCGTTCGGGGCGGCGGCGCCACTGGTGGCGGCCGGCACCGCACAGGCCAGCGTTGCGACCTCCAAGCACTTCGTCCTGTCCGGCGACGGCGGCAACCCGATCTGGCGGGCCACCCTCCACCAGCCGTACTGGGCGATGCAGTCCTTCGCCTACGACAACGTCAACGGCCGCATCTACTTCGCCCAGCACCGCATCGGTGACAGCGCCGGGCACAACGGCGACCTGTGGATCTCCCAGACCGACCTCTCAGGCAACGTCCTCGGCACGATGGCCATCCAGGGATTCGGCCACGGATCCTCGATGGGCGTGGAGCCGACGGGTTCCGGCTCGGCGCCGTACCTGTGGATCGAGGGCAGCGACTCCGACGACAACGGAGCCGGCGAGAAGCTGTCCCGCTTCCGGTTCACCGACGGACTGACCCTCGACTACTTCAACCCCAGCATCACGATCTACGACCGCACCCCGACCATCTCCAGCTTCGTCAAGCTGCCCCGGCCGGCCATCGACCCCTACACCAACCGGCTGCTGATCCGCTACGCGACCAGCGACTCCGCCTCCCGGGTGTGGCGCCTGGCCGTCTTCGACATGGCGGACGCCGTCGCCGGGCGCCTCAGCGACGGCTACCGCCTCGTGGAACGGGCGATCCCCAACAACGACGAGCTCGGCCTCACCGACGACGACCTGTTCCAGGGCATCACCCTGTGCGGCCAGTACGCCTATCTCCTGTACGGCGGCCCCGGCGGCCCTTCGTACCTCGTCACGCTCGACCTGAACGGCACAGGCGGCTCCTACTACGACAAGTTCCAGACCACCGCCGGAGCCTCCCTGCCGGGGCGTGAACCCCAGGGCACGGCGATCTGGATGGTCTCCGGAGCGCCGAGACTGGCCTTCGGTTTCTCGTCGAAGACCACCTCGACGGACCCGGACACGCTGGACGCGAGCGTCTTCTACAAGAGCGACTTCGTCTCCTGAGGCAGGCCTCGCCGGGCTCACCCGGCCCGCGCACCCCGCTCGGGTCAGGTGAGCCCCAGCGCCGGCATCAGGTAGTAGAAGGCGAAGACGGCCGAGACCACGTACATCGCGACCGGCACGTCCTTGGCCCGGCCGACGGCCAGGCGCATCACCACGAAGGTGATGAATCCCATGCCGATGCCGTTCGTGATCGAGTAGGTGAACGGCATCATCACCATGGTCACGAAGGCCGGGACGGCGAGGGTGTAGTCGGCCCAGTCGATCTCCTTGACCGAACCGGCCAGGATCAGGAAGCCGACCGCGAGCAGCGCCGGGGTGGCCGCCTGCGAGGGGACCATCGTGGCGACGGGCGTCAGGAACAGCGCGACGACGAAGAGGCCGCCGGTGACGACGTTGGCGAAGCCGGTGCGGGCGCCCTCGCCGACGCCGGCCGTCGACTCGACGAAGCAGGTGGTCGCCGAGGAGGAGCTGGCACCGCCGGCGGCGACCGCGACACCGTCGATGAAGAGGACCTTGTTGATGCCCGGCATGTAGCCCTCGGCGTCGGTCAGCTTCGCCTCGTCGCTGACGCCCATGATCGTGCCCATGGCGTCGAAGAAGCAGGACAGCAGGACCGTGAAGACGAAGAGGATGCCGGTCAGCACGCCGACCTTGCCGAAGCCGCCGAAGAGGCTGACCTTGCCGAGCAGGCCGAAGTCCGGGGTGGAGACCGGGTTGCCGGGCCAGGTCGGGACGGTCAGGCCCCAGGTGGTCACGTGCGCGACGGAGTTGATGATCAGCGCCAGCACGGTCATCGCGACGATCGAGATCAGGATCGCGCCGGAGACCTTGCGGACGATCAGCGCGAGGGTGAGCAGCGCGCCGAGCACGAAGACCAGCACCGGCCAGCCGTTGAGATGACCGTCGGTGCCGAGCTGGAGCGGGACGGTGGTCTGGGCGGCGTCCGGGATGCGGGTGACGAAGCCGGAGTCCACCAGGCCGATCAGCATGATGAACAGGCCGATACCGATCGAGATCGCCTTGCGCAGGCTGTACGGGACGGCGTTCATCACGCGCTCGCGCAGACCGCTGGCGACCAGCAGCATCACGATGATGCCGGCCAGCACGACCATGCCCATGGCGTCCGGCCAGGACATCCGGGGCGCCAGCTGGAGGGCGACGACGGAGTTCACGCCGAGGCCGGCGGCGAGCGCGATCGGGACGTTGCCGATGACGCCCATGAGCAGCGTCGTGAACGCGGCGGTGATGACCGTGGCGGTGACCAGCTGACCGTGGTCGAGCTGGTGACCGTACATGTCCTTCGCGCTGCCGAGGATGATCGGGTTCAGCACGATGATGTATGCCATCGCGAAGAACGTGGCGAAACCGCCGCGCACCTCGCGGGCCAGGGTGCTGCCCCGCTCGGAGATCTTGAAGTAACGGTCCAGCGCCCCGTACGCGGGGGTCGCGCCCGGCTGTTCGGGAGCGGGGGCCTGAGTGGAAGCCGGGGTCGACATTGGAGGTTCCTACGATCAGAAGTGGTCACACACAAACGGTTTCAGTATGAACATATGATGCCGAGTTCGCTATCTCCGCGCGTAGAACGAGTGAGTGCGTAAGCTGAGCGCCATGGCGAAGTGGACACCCCGGCACGAGGCACCGGAACCCCTTGAGGGCCCGGTCGTCCCGACGATCATCGGCGGCACGATCATCTGGTTCGTCCTCTTCCTGGCCCAGCTCCCCTTCTACGGCTGGTACTCCGACCACGGCCACACCTGGTGGATCTGGACCTGCCTGGCCGGCGGCGGCCTCGGCCTGATCGGCGTGTACTACGTGAGGCGCCGGGACGCAGCGATCAGGGCGCACCGGGCGACGGCCGAGTAGGGCACCACCGCGAGGCCGGCCAGAAGCGCCCCCTCCCTCACGGCATCGCCCCGAACGGCCTCGTCCTCGAACGCCGGACGGGCTGAAGGGGCTGCGGACCGGGCGTCGCCCGTGAACGCCGGGGTGGCTGGAGGATGGGCCTCGCTTTTCAGGTGACCGAGTCGGGTGGGTGGGTGGGTGGGCAAAGGGGGCCGGTGTCTACAACCTGCGCACGAGTTCGGTCCTCCCCTGGTCGGATCTTCCGGGCACTCGGCAGGTGGACGCGCAAATCCGCACGTACCGTCGAATGCATGCAGCACATCGACGCGGGCGCCGAGCTCGACCCCGTGCATCCCGTACCGCTGCCGGCGCCGGTGCGGACGACCGGCCTGACCGCCGCCGAGGTCGCGGAGCGGATCGCGCGCGGCGAGGTGAACGACGTACCGCTGCGCAGCAGCCGCTCCCTCGGCGAGATCGTCCGCGCGAACGTCTTCACCCGGTTCAACGCGATCATCGGTGTGCTGTGGCTGATCATGCTGGCCGTGGCGCCGATCCAGGACAGCCTGTTCGGCTTCGTGATCCTCGCCAACACGGGCATCGGCATCGTGCAGGAGTGGCGGGCGAAGAAGACCCTGGACTCGCTCGCGGTGATCGGCGAGGCGCGGCCCACCGTGCGCCGGGACGGGGCCGCCGTCGAAGTGGCGACGAGTGAGATCGTGCTCGGCGATCTCCTGGAGATCGGTCCGGGCGACAAGGTCGTCGTGGACGGGGTCTGCGTCGAGGCCGACGGTCTCGAGATCGACGAGTCGCTGCTCACCGGCGAGGCCGACCCGGTCGTCAAACGCCCCGGCGACCAGGTGATGTCGGGATCCTTCGTGGTGGCCGGCGGCGGCGCCTTCGCCGCGACCAAGGTCGGCCGGGAGGCGTACGCGGCCCAGCTGGCCGAGGAGGCCTCCCGCTTCACGCTCGTCCACTCCGAGCTGCGCACCGGCATCTCGACCATCCTCAAGTACGTGACGTGGATGATGGTCCCGGCCGCGATCGGCCTGGTCGCCACCCAGCTGCTCGTGAAGAACAACGGCCTCAAGGACGCCGTCGCCCGCACGGTCGGCGGCATCGTCCCGATGGTCCCCGAGGGCCTGGTCCTGCTCACCTCCGTCGCCTTCGCGATCGGCGTGATCCGGCTGGGCCGCCGGCAGTGCCTGGTCCAGGAACTCCCCGCGATCGAGGGGCTCGCCCGGATCGACACCGTCTGTCTCGACAAGACCGGCACCCTCACCGAGGGCGGCATGGACGTCACCGAGCTGCGGGCGCTGAACGGCGCCGACGAGACGTACATACGCAAGGTCCTGGGCTCGCTCGGCGAGTCCGACCCGCGTCCCAACGCCTCGCTGCAGGCGATCATCGACGCCTACCCCGACAGCGAGGACTGGCGGTGCGTGGAGTCGCTGCCGTTCTCCTCCGCCCGCAAGTACAGCGGGGCGACCTTCAGCGAGGGCGACGGGGAGCTGAGCACGTGGCTGCTGGGGGCGCCGGACGTGCTCCTCGGCGCCGACGACCCGGCACTGGCCGAAACCGTGCGGCTGAACGAGCAGGGGCTGCGGGTGCTGCTGCTCGCCCGCGCGGGCCGGGACCTCGACGACCCCGCGGTGGCCCAGGGCGCCGGCGCCACCGCGCTCGTGGTGCTGGAGCAGCGGCTCCGCCCGGACGCCGCCGACACCCTGCGCTACTTCGCCGACCAGGACGTCCGGGCGAAGGTCATCTCCGGGGACAACGCGGTGTCGGTCGGCGCCGTGGCCGCGAAACTCGGCCTCAGCGGTACGACGGTGGACGCGCGCCGGCTGCCCGCCGGGCCGGCCGAGATGGCCGAGGCCCTGGACTCGGGCACCGTCTTCGGACGGGTCACCCCGCAGCAGAAGCGGGAGATGGTGGGGGCCCTTAAGTCGCGCGGGCACACGGTCGCGATGACCGGCGACGGCGTGAACGACGTGCTCGCCCTGAAGGACGCCGACATCGGGGTCGCGATGGGCTCGGGCTCGGAGGCGACGCGGGCGGTCGCCCAGATCGTCCTGCTGGACAACAGCTTCGCCACGCTGCCGTCGGTGGTGGCCGAGGGACGGCGGGTGATCGGCAACATCACCCGGGTCGCCACGCTGTTCCTGGTCAAGACGGTGTACTCGGTGCTGCTCGCGCTGCTCGTGGTCTGCTGGCGGGTCGAGTACCCCTTCCTGCCGCGGCACCTGACCCTGCTGTCGACCCTGACCATCGGCATCCCGGCCTTCTTCCTCGCCCTGGCGCCGAACACGGAACGGGCGCAGCCGCACTTCGTCCGCCGGGTGATGCGGTACTCGATCCCGGGCGGTGTGGTGGCGGGGGCCGCGACCTTCGTGACGTACCTGATCGCCCGCCACTACTACACGGGCACGGGGTCCCTGGACGCCGAGACCAGTGCCGCGACCCTGACGCTGTTCCTGGTCTCGCTGTGGGTGCTGGCGATCATCGCCCGGCCGTACACGTGGTGGCGCGTCGCCCTGGTGGCCGCGATGGGCGTGGCCTTCGTGGTCGTCCTCGCCGTACCGGCGCTGCAGAGCTTCTTCGCGTTGAAGCTGGTGGGGATGGCGATGCCGTGGACCGCCGTCGGCATCGCCGTGGTGGGGTCGGCCGTGCTGGAGCTGCTCTGGAAGTGGGTGGAGCGGAAGTATCCCGTGTGATGCGGCGGCGGGGGGACCCCCGCGGCCCGGGGGGGGGGGTGGCGCGGGTGCCCGCCGGCCCTAATACTGGGGCGGGCCCACCAGAGGGGTTA
>NZ_JBFAXI010000112.1:0-27429 GCF_040680735.1 Streptomyces sp. NPDC051987
GGCGCTCCCCGCCGCCCCGCAGCCCGCGGCGGTCGCGGGTGGTCTCCCCGCCCCCCCCCCCGCCGCCGCCGCGGCCCGGGGGGGCCCCCCCCCCCCCCCCGCGCGGGCCGGGCCCGGCCCGGTTCCGCCCGCGGCGCGCCACGCCCGCCGGCACCACCGTCCGGCCCACGCGGCGCGGCCCGCTGTCCTACTGGCGGCAGTACCTGGCGATCTCGCCGTTCTACCTGATCTTCGCCGCGTTCTCCTTCTTCCCCGTCTTCTACTCGCTCTACCTGGCCTTCCAGCGCTGGGACGGCATGGGCACCATGCAGTTCGTGGGCCTGCAGCAGTTCCGGTTCCTGTGGGACGACCCGGTCTTCTGGCTGTCGATCCGCAACACCCTGGTGATCTGGGTGCTGTCCACCGTGCCCACCCTCCTGGGCGCCCTGGTGCTGGCCACGCTGCTGCACTCGGTGCGCCGGTTCAAGGGCTTCTACCGCATCGCCCTCTACGTGCCGAACGTCACCTCGATCGTGGCGGTGGCGATCTTCTTCGGCGCGGTGTTCAGCAACAACTTCGGTCTGGTCAACGCGATCCTGGGCACGGTCGGCATCTCGCCGGTGCCCTGGCTGAGCAACCCGTGGCTGATCAAACTGGTCATCGCGCTGCTGATGACCTGGATGTGGACCGGCTACAACATGATCATCTACCTGGCCGGTCTCCAGGCGATCCCGACCTCGATCTACGAGGCGGCGAAGATGGACGGCGCCGGCCCGGTCCGCACCTTCTTCCAGATCACCGTCCCGATCATGCGGCCGATCATCCTGTTCACCGTCATCATCTCGACCATCAACGGCCTGCAGAGCTTCAGCGAACCCCAGGTCCTGTTCGCCAGCAACGCCGCCAACGCGAACCTCGGCGGCCCGGGACAGGCCGGTCTGACCACGCTGCTGTACTTCTACCAGTCGGCCTTCCTCAACAACGACTACGGCTACGGCGCGGCCATCGTGTGGGCCTTCTTCCTGCTGATCATCGTCCTCGTCGCCGTCAACTGGCGCATCACCCAACGAGGGAGGAAGCCGTGACCGCGGCGGACACCACGCGGCCGGTCCCGCGCACGAGGCGGTTGCGCCGCCCCAAGGGCCTGACCGCGCACATCATCCTGATGACGGCCGTCGTGATCTCGGTCTTCCCCTTCCTGTGGACGATCGTCATGGCGACCAACACCACCCAGGACATCTACAAGAGCCCGCCGAAGTTCACCTTCGGCTCGCACCTGCTGGAGAACATCCGGCACGTGCTGAACACCATCGATTTCTTCGGGTCGATGCTCAACACGATCGTCGTCGCGACCGTCACCACCGTCCTGGTGCTGTTCATCGACTCGCTGGCGGCCTTCACCTTCGCCAAGTTCGACTTCCCCGGCCGCAAGCTGCTCTTCGGGACCCTGCTGCTCTTCATGATGCTGCCGCTGCAGCTGGCGATCCTGCCGCAGTTCATCCTGATGTCCAAGATCGGCTGGGTCGGCACGCTCCAGGCGCTGGTACCGCCCGCCCTCGCCAACGCCTTCGGCATCTTCTGGCTGCGCCAGTACATCGAGAACGGCGTGCCCGACGAACTGCTCGACGCCGCCCGCATCGACGGCGCCGGGTTCTTCCGCCAGTACTGGAACATCGCGCTGCCGATGATCAGGCCCGCGCTGTCCTTCCTCGCCATCTACGCCTTCGTCGGTGCCTGGAACGACTACGTCTGGCCGCTCGTCGTGCTCACCAACCCCGACCACGTGACCCTTCAGGTGGAGCTGGCCCAGCTGAACGTCGGCCACACCACCGACTACAGCATGGTCATGGCCGGTGTGCTGATGGCCGCCCTGCCGCTGGTGATCGTCTTCGCCGTCTTCGCCCGCGGCTTCATCGCGGGCGCCACCGAAGGCGCGGTACAGGGCACCTGACCCCGCGTGGGCCGGTCCGGCCCGCGCGCCGCCCGCGCACGACAGAAGGAGGACCCGGTGACCGACGCCGACGCCGAGCGGACGCCAGGAGCGGAGGGTAAGGGGCCCTCCGCCCGCCTGCCGTTCGCCCGGCGCCGTGCCGTGCCCGCCGGGCCGGCCGGCGCCGGGCGCGACCGGGTGCTCGTGGTGGGGATGGACGGGCTGCGCCACGACCGGCTGGCCCGGTCCCCGGCACCCGCCCCCGTCCTGCACGCCCTGATGGCCGCCGGCGCCCACGGCACCAGCCTGCTGCCCTACGGCGAGACGGACGGCCAGGCCGAGGGCGGGCCCACCACCAGCATGGCCTACACCGACTCCGGCCCCGGGTGGTCGAGCGTGCTGACCGGGGTGTGGCCGGACCGCCACGGAGTGACCGGCAACGACTTCCGCGGCGCCGACTACGGCCGTCACCCCGACTTCCTCAGCCGCGCGGCCGCCGCCGGACTGCGCACCGCCGCCGTGGTCTCCTGGCCGGAGCTGGTCCACCGCGGCACGCTCGGCCCCGCCGTCGGCCACCGGATCCACTTCGACGGCGAGCGCGACGGCTACCGGGCCGCGGACGACCTCGTCGCCCGCGCCGCCGTCCGCCGGCTCACCGCGTACGACCCGCACCTGCTGTTCGTCCACTTCGGCGGCACCGACGAGGCCGGTCACGCCACCGGCCCGCTCTCCCCCGCCTACGACGCCGCCCTGCTCGCCCAGGACACCCACCTCGGGCGCCTGCTGGCGGCGATCGACGCCCGGCCCTCGACCGAACGGTGGACGGTCCTGGTCACCACCGACCACGGCCACCTCGATTCCGGCGGCCACGGCGGCGACACCCGTGCCGAACGGGAGGTCTTCGTCGTCGTCGCCGAGCGCGGCACGCCCCGCCCTCCCGGCGGCACCCTGCTCGACGCCCCCCGCCTCATCGACGTCGCCCCCACCGTCCTGGACCGGCTCGGGGTCCCGGTCGACCCCGCCTGGGGCTGGGAGGGACGCGTGCTGCCCAGGCCCGCCACGTCGCCCTCGTCATCCTTCTCACCCGACACGTCACCCTCGTCCGCATGAGAACCGTCCGAAGCGACAACCAGAAAAAGGGAGCCGTCCGCCGATGAACGATCCGTCGATCCCCGGGCCCCGGTCCGCCGATCCCCTGATCGCCCTCCGCCCCTGGGAGGCACCCGAGGTGACCTCCTGGGGCCGGCTCCCCATGAACGCCGTCGACCGGCGCACCGGAGTACTCCCCCTGGACGGCGACTGGCGTTTTCAGTTGCTTCCGGCTCCGGACGCGCCGGTCGGCGGCTCCTGGTCCACGGCGCACGTCCCGGGCGCCTGGACCGTGCAGGGCACCGACGACCTGCCGCAGTACACGAACGTCACCATGCCGTTCCGCGAGTTCCCGCCGCACTCCCCCGCCGCCAACCCGACCGGGGTCTACGAGCGTGAACTGGACGTCCCCGCCGAGTGGGCCGGACGGCGCGTCGTGCTCCAGGTCGGCGCGGCGGAGAGCGTGCTCCTCGTGCACGTCGACGGGCGGCCGGTGGGCACCTCCAAGGACTCCCATCTGGCGGCCGAGTTCGACCTCACCCCGGTCGTCCGGCCCGGTGGGCGGTCGGTGCTCAGGCTCACCGTCGTCAAGTGGTCGGACGCCTCGCACATCGAGGACCAGGACCACTGGTGGCACGGCGGGATCACCCGCTCGGTGCTGCTGTACGCGACCGACCCCTTCCACCTGGCGGACGTGACCGTGCGGGCGCGGCGGGACGGCGAGCTGCGCGTGGACTGCCAGGTGCGCAACGCGGCGGGCGACCGGGCGCTGCCCGCCGGCTGGTACGTCACCGGGGACCTGGACGGCGAACCCCTCGCGCAGGACACCGAGTTCGACCGGCTCAACACCGAGGACGACCGGGTCTCCGACTTCCTCGGCGAGGCCCGCATCCGGGCCACCGTGCCCGAGGTGCGCACCTGGAACGCGGAGCAGCCCGAGCTGTACGGGCTGACCGTGCGGCTGCACCGCGCGGACGGCACGGTCGCCGACACGTCCTCGCACCGCATCGGCTTCCGTGACGTCGAGATCGTCGGCCGGGACCTGCTCGTCAACGGCGAGCGGGTGTTCATCCGGGGCGTCAACCGGCACGACTTCCACCCGCTCACCGGGCGGACGGTGTCGTACGACGACATGCGCGCCGACCTGGTGGTGCTGAAGCGGTTCGGGTTCAACGCGATCCGCACCTCGCACTACCCGAACGACCCGGCCCTGTACGACCTCGCCGACGAACTGGGCTTCTACGTGGTCGACGAGGCGGACATCGAGTCCCACGACCACGCCCACGAGATCGCCGACGACCCGCGCTACCTGAACGCCTTCGTGGACCGGGTCTCCCGGATGGTGCTGCGGGACAAGAACCACCCCTCGGTCATCATCTGGTCGCTGGGCAACGAGTCCGACTACGGCGCCAACCACGACGCGGCGGCCGGCTGGGTGCGGCGGCACGATGCGACCCGGCCGCTCCAGTACGAGGGCGCGGCCAAGCGCGGCTGGGCCGACCCGGACGTGGCCTCCGACATCGCCTGCCCGATGTACGCGCCGCTGGAGGACTGTGTCGCCCACGCCCTGTCCGGCGAGCAGACCAAGCCGCTGATCCAGTGCGAGTACTCGCACGCCATGGGCAACAGCAACGGCACGCTGGCCGACCACTGGGCCGCCATCGAGTCCACTCCGGGTCTTCAGGGCGGGTTCATCTGGGAGTTCTGGGACCACGGAATTCTCCAGCGGGTGAGCGACGGAAGACCGGTCGGGCGCACGGGCGCCGGACTGTATGACAACGGTGTCGCCGCGCCCGGCCACCGCTGGGCGTACGGCGGCGACTTCGGCGAGGCCCTGCACGACGGGGCGTTCGTCGCGGACGGGGTCGTCTTCCCCGACCGCACCCCCAAGCCCGCCCTGTTCGAGCACCGGGAGATCGCGGCACCGGTCCGCATCCGGTGCTTCCGGCACGAGGGCATCGTCCTCGCCAACCACCAGCACTTCCGGGGCGTCGACTGGCTGACCGGCACCTGGGAGCTGGCGCTGGCCGACGGCCGTACCCTGACCGGCCCGGCCGAGCTGCCCGAGCTGTGCCCCGGCGAGACGGCGGCCGTACCGCTGCCGTTCGAGGTGCCGGCGGACGGCGGTGAGGCGTGGCTGACACTGCGGGTGACGGTCGCCGAGGACCAGGCGTGGGCACCGGCCGGTACGGAGATCTGCGCGCCGCAGATCCGGATCCGGGCGGCGGACCCGCTCGGGCCGCCGGTGCCGGCGGGGCCCGCCGTCGAGGTGGACGGCGAGGGGCTGCTGGTCCACCCGCTGCTGACGGCCGCCCCGGCGCTGTCGCTGTGGCGGGCGCCCACCGACAACGACGAACTGGGCGGGATGGCGGGGCGCTGGCGCGCCTGGGGCCTGGACCAGCTGGTGCGCAAGGTGGTCTCGGTGCACCGCGACGGCGAGCGAAGCGCGATGGGGGTCCCCCCGGCCGAAGGCCGGGGGAGGGTGACCGTGCTGGCGGAGTACGCCGGCACGGTCGGGGTCGTGCGGCACCGGCAGGAGTTCACGCCGGTCGAGGGCGGGGTCCGGGTCGACGAGACGGCCGAGCTGCCCGAGGAGTTCGCGGACGTCGCCCGGGTCGGCACGGTCTTCGAGACGGTGGCCGGGCTCGACCTGCTGGAGTGGTTCGGTCAGGGTCCCTGGGAGTCGTACCCCGACCGTGCCGCCGGAGCCCCGGTCGGCCACCACTCGCTGCCCGTCGACGAGTTGTTCACCCCCTACCTGCGGCCCCAGGAGAGCGGCGGCCGGCACGGCGTACGGCGGTTCACGCTGTCGGCGCCGGACGCCACCGGACTCGCGGTCGAACTCGACGGGCCCCGCCAGGTCTCCGTCACCCGCTTCCGCGCCGAGGACCTCACCGCCGTCACGCACCACGACGAACTCGTGCCGCGGGCCGGCTGCGTGGTCCACATCGACGCCGCGCACCGGGGCCTCGGCACCGCGTCGTGCGGTCCCGACACCTTCCCCTCCTACCTCGTCGCACCGGGCGTCCATCGCTGGAGCTGGACCCTGCGCGTGCTCTGAGCCCCGTCCCACGAGACCCGTCCGCCGAGATCCCCCCACGCCCTTCGCCGTCACTTCCGCATCCTCACGGAGCACACGTGTGTACTTCGCATGACCACCCCCAGGGCGAGGCCGCGCAGGCCGGAGCCGGACGCCGCGGCTTCCTCCGGGCGACCGCCCTGCTCGGCGCCGCCGCCACCGCCGGGGTCTCGCTGCCCGCCGTGGCCGAGGCGTCCACGGGCTCCCGCCGGCGCCCCGACCCGGAGAGCCGGCGCTTCACCCTCGCGGTGATGCCCGACACCCAGTACCTCTTCGACGGGCCGAGCATCGACCCGGCGCCGATCGAGGCCTCGCTGCACTACCTGCTGGAGCACGGCGGCGAATCCGACGACAACATCGTCTTCCTGTCCCACCTCGGCGACCTCACCCAGAACGGGGCGGCACAGGAATTCGCCGCGATCGGCGAGGCGTTCGAGATCCTCGACCGGCGTGGGGTCGGCTACAGCGTGCTGGCCGGCAACCACGACATCAGGTCGTCCACGGACGACCAGCGGGGCGCCACGCCCTACCTGGACGCCTTCGGCCCGCAGCGGTTCACGGACAAGCCGACGTTCGGCGGGGCCTCTTCGGACGGCTACAACACCTACCACGTCTTCCGGGCGGCCGGACGCGAGTGGCTGGTCCTGGCGCTGGACTGGCGGCTGTCGGCGAAGGGCTACGCCTGGGCGAAGGACGTCATCGCCGCGCACCCCAAGGCGCCGGTCATCCTCACCACGCACGAACTGGTCGTGGACGACGACGAGTTGTCCGCGTACGGGCAGCAGCTGTGGGACCAGCTGATCGACGAGCACGACCAGATCTTCCTCACCCTCAACGGCCACTACTGGCCGGCCGGCCGCGCGACCCGCAAGAACGCGGCGGGCAACGAGGTGCACCTGCACCTGACGAACTACCAGAACCGGTACTTCGGCGGCGCGGCGATGATCCGCCTCTACCACTTCGACCTGGACCGCGACGTCATCGACGTGGAGACGGTCTCCCCGTGGATCCTCGGCCGGGCCAGGAAGGGCCTGAACGAGCTGGAGCGGCAGGAGATGGAACTGAGCGGCGACGCCGACCGGTTCTCCGTCGACATCGACTTCGCCGACCGCTTCCAGGGCTTCGACCCGGTGCCGGTCCGCCCGGCACGGCCCGCCGCGCACCTGCTGGTCCGGGGCACCGCCGCCTACTGGCGGTTCGACTCGGCGGTCTCCGGCACGGTCCGTGACCTGTCCGGCAACGGCAACGATCTCACCGTGGTCTCGGTGGGCGGCGGCACCCTCGGCTGGTCGGCGGACCACCACCCGGACCAGCCGGGCCACGGCAGCCTGGAGTTCAGCGGCTACAAGTCGCCGCTCAAGGGCGCCTACCTCCAGACGGTCAGCGGCGCGCCGCTCAACTCGGCGACGTTCAAGGACGGTTACACCATCGAGGCGTTCTTCCGGCTGCCCGCCGACTGGGACCCCGACCACCACGCGTGGGCCGGCGTGGTCAGCCGCCGGGGCACCGGCGGAGCCGCCGGCAAGACCGCCGACGACCCGGACGAACCGCTGGCCACGCTGTCGCTGTCCAACGACCGCGAACCGCAGTGGGCGATGCGCCCGCTGAACCAGCAGGGCATCGCCACCAACTGGGGCCAGGAGACGCCCCTGGAGACCTGGACCCATCTCGCCGTCGTCAACGACGGCAGGCACACGACCCTGTACGTCGACGGCTGCCCGGTCGTACGCAACCCGAAGGCCTCCGCGGTGGGCATCGCCTCGGTCGGCGAACCGTGGCTGCTCGGCGGCTACACCTACGCCGACAAGATCGACCAGATCCTGCACGGCCGCCTCGGCGACGTCCGGATCGTCTCCCGGGCGCTGCCCGTCTCCTCCTTCATGACCGCCTGACCCCCGATACGAGGATCATCTTCATGTCCGAGCAGCAGCTGCCCGCCTGGGCCGACCCTGCCGTCTCCCCCGCCGACCTCGACGCCCAGGGCATGTCCAGGCGTGGACTCCTGCGCCGTGCGGGCCTGTTCGGCGCCGCGTTCGCGCTCGGGTCGGCGGCGACCCCCGCCCTCGCCGCGTCCGGCCGGGGCCTGGGCGGCGAGGACCCGCGCCTCGCCTACCTGGTGGGCGACCACCACGTGCACTCCGTGTACAGCCACGACGCCAAGTACACCTTCTCCCAGCAGGCCCAGGCCGCCGCGAGGTACGGCCTGGACTGGATGGTGTTCAACGAGCACTCCAACTTCGGCCACGCCTACTACGGCGCGAAGCTGGAGCACGCGGAGATCCTCAAGGCGCGTGCCGAGAACCCGCGTCAGCTGATCTTCCAGGGCCTGGAGTGGTACATCCCGGCCGCCGAGCACTGCACGGTGTTCGCCGCGCCGGGCCCGCACGAGACCGACCTGCTCACGCAGTTCGAGCTGGCCTACGACGGCAAGCTCCTGGGCTACACCGAGGGGTCGGCGGGCGCGGCGGACACCGCCCGCAACGAGGCGCACGCCGTCAAGGCCATCCAGTGGCTGGCCGAGCAGCGCCGCACCGGCTACGTCGACGACGTCCTCGTCCTCGCCAACCACCCGCTGCGCCTGGGGATCGACTCCCCGCACGAGATCCGCAACTGGCGGGACGCGGCACCCGAGATCATGATCGGGATGGAGGGCGCGCCCGGTGCGCAGGGCGCGGCGATCCCCGGCTGGGGCGGCTCGAACGCGATCCGCGGCGAGTACCAGAACAGCCCGTCGGCGCAGTCGTGGGCGGGCTTCCCGAAGGACGCGTACCTGACCTACGGCGGCTTCGACTGGGCGACCGCGACGGTCGGCGGGCTGTGGGACGCGATGCTGTCCGAGGGCCGGCTCTTCACGATCACCACCAACTCCGACAACCACCGCACGGTCTTCGACACCTGGAAGAACGGCGACTGGCCGCCCGGCCAGAACTTCGACAACACCGGCAGGCTGCCCGACCCGGTGAACACCGACACCGCGCAGCCCGGCAGCGACTTCTGGCCCGGCGAGTTCAGCCGCACCCACGTCGGCGTCACCCGCTACGGCTACCGGGCGGTGATGGCGGGCCTGCGGGCGGGCCGCGTCTGGCTGGACCACGGCCACCTGCTGGACGGCCTGGACGTCCGCCTGAAGCGGGACTGCGACCACGGCAACGGAGTCACCCTCGGCGGCAGACTGCGCGTGCGCAAGGGCGAGCGGATCACCCTGAACGTGACGGTGACGACCGCGTCCCGGGCCAACGCCCAGGGGATCCTGCCCCAGTTGGCGCATGTCGACGTGATCCGGGGCGCGGTGCGCGGCCCGGTCGCCGACCGCGACGGCTGGCAGGCCCCGGACACCAGGGTCGTGCAGTCGAAGGACGTGTCGGACCGCAAGGGCACCTACACCCTGCGCCTCCCGCTCACCGCGGGCGACGAGTCCTTCTACGTCCGCCTGCGCGGCAGCGACGGCAAGCGGGGCGGAGCAGGCTACCTGGGCGCGGCGATCGACCCGCACGGTCCGGTCCCGCACACGCCGGGCGACGGCGACCCGTGGGCGGACACGTGGTTCTACTCGAACCCGATCTTCGTCGACGTGGTGAACTGAGCTGAGAGCAGCGCCCCCGAAGGGGCGCTGGGGGTACCCCCGGCCGAAGGCTGGGGGAGGAACTGCGCGCCCAGCCCCCACGGTCCGCAGTTCCCCCACCACCTCAGCCCGGCAGTCGGCGTCCGGGCGCAGCCCTACGCGTAGAAGCGCGACAGGCTGGACAGCACCGCCGCCGGCTTGGCACCGCCGTCGATCTCGATCGTCCCGTCGACGGTGATCTGCACCCCGCCCGGCACGTCCTCGACCTCCGCCAGCCTGGCGACCAGCCGGATGCGGGAGCCCACCTTCACCGGCGCGGGGAAACGCACCTTGTTCAGGCCGTAGTTGACCTTCGTGGTGACCCCCTGGACGTCCAGCAGCTCGGTGAACAGGGGGATGAACAGCGACAGGGTGAGGTAGCCGTGGGCGATCGGCGCGCCGAAGGGGCCCGCGGCCGCCCGCTCGGGGTCGACGTGGATCCACTGGTGGTCGCCGGTCGCGTCGGCGAAGGTGTCGATGCGGTCCTGGGTGACCTCGATCCACTCGCTGGTGCCCAGGTCGCTGCCCGCGAGCTTCTTCAGTTCGGCGAGGCCGTTGACGGTGACGGTCATGTGGCTGTCCTCAATCGGTGGGTCGGGGAATCAGGAGTCGGCGCCGTAGCGCTTGCGCACGCGGGACTTGAGGAGCTTTCCGGAGGCGGTGCGCGGGAGTTCGTCGGCGAGCACCACCGACTTGGGGAGCTTGTACTTGGCGAGCCGGCCGGCGAGCGAGGCCAGCACCTCGTCGGGGTCGAGGACCGCGCCCTCGCGGGGCACCACGACCGCGCGGGGCACCTCGCCCCACTTGTCGTCCGGCACGCCGATCACCGCGCACTCGGCGATGCCGGGGTGGGCGAGGAGCAGGTCCTCGATCTCGGCGGGGTAGACGTTCTCGCCCCCGGAGATGATCATGTCCTTGAGCCGGTCGACGATGAAGACGTAGCCGTCCTCGTCGACCCGGGCCGCGTCCCCGCTGCGGAACCAGCCGTCCGCGAAGGAGGCCGCGGTCTCCTCGGGCAACCCCCAGTAGCCGGGCATGACATGGGGTCCGCGGACGATGACCTCGCCGGTCTCACCGACGTCGACCGGGGTCAGGTCGGGCCGGACGACCCGTACGTCGCTGAAGAAGTGCGGCACGCCGGCCGAGCCCGCCTTGCGGACGGCGTGCTCGGCGTCGAGGAAGAGGGTGCCGGGCGAGGCCTCCGTCATGCCGTAGCCCTGGAGGAACGTCAGGCCCCGCTCCTGGTACGCCGCGATCAGGGCTGTCGGGACCGGGGAGCCGCCGCAGGTCAGGATGCGCAGCGAGGACAGGTCCGCGTCGCCCCAGCGCGGATGCCTGGCCACCTGCTCATACATCGTCGGGACGCCGAACATGAAGGTGATCCGGTGCTGTTCGATCAGGTCGAGGGTCGCGGCCGGGTCGAAGGCCTCGACCAGGACGCAGGCGCCGCCCTTGAGCAGGACCGGCAGGGCGAGCATGTTGAGGCCCGCCGTGTGGAACAACGGGGCCGAGACGAGGGCGACCTCGTCGGCGATCAGGTCGGTGTCGACCAGGACGTTGAGCGCGTTCCAGGTGAGGTTGGCGTGCGTGAGCATCGCGCCCTTGGGGCGGCCGGTCGTCCCCGAGGTGTACATGATGATGCAGGTGTCGTCGGGGAGGACCGGTTCGTCGATCGGGTCCTCGGCCGCCGCGGCCAGCAGCTCCTCGTACTCGGCGCCCACTTCGACGTAGGTCCGGACGTCACTGGTGCCGGGCAGCCCCGCGACCAGGCCGGCGTGCGAGGGGCCGTAGAGGAGTGCCTTGGCGCCGGAGTCGGCGAGCTGGTAGGCGATCTCGGGGCCCGCCAGGCGGGTGTTGAGCGGGACGAAGACGGCGCCGAGGGTGCCGACCGCGAACAGGGTCTCCAGGTAGGCGGGATGGTTGGGGCCGAGATAGGCGACGCGGTCGCCGCGCCGGATGCCCCGGTCCCGCAGGGCGTGGGCCAGGCGGGTGGTGCGGGTGTACAGGGTGCGGTAGTCGGCCGACCGCCCGCCGGACACCAGAGCCGTGCGGTGCGGGGTCTTGCGGGCCCGGCGTGCGGGCCACGAACCCAGTCCCTCGTTGCGCATCTGTGGTCCCCTACGGCTTGGTCAGCCCGAGCAGGCGGGCGGCGTTCTCCTTGAGGATCTTCGGCCGGACCTCGTCCTTGATCGGCAGCTTCGCGAAGTCGGCGAGCCACCGGTCGGGGGTGAGGACGGGGAAGTCGGAGCCGAAGAGGACCTTGTCCTTCAGCAGCGTGTTCGCGTACTGCACCAGCTGCGGCGGGAAGTACTTCGGCGACCAGCCGGACAGGTCGATGTGCACGCCCGGCTTGTGCGTGGCGACGGCGAGGGCCTCGTCCTGCCAGGGGAAGGACGGGTGCGCCAGGATGATCTTCAGGTGCGGGAAGTCGGCCGCCACGTCGTCCACGTGGAGCGGGTTGGAGTACTTCAGGCGGATGCCGCCCCCGCCGGGGACACCGGCGCCGATGCCGGTCTGGCCGGTGTGGAAGAGGGCGATGGTGCCCGTCTCCTCGATCACCTCGTAGAGGCCGTAGGCCACCGCTCGGTCGTTCGGGAAGAAGCCCTGGATGCTGGGGTGGAACTTGAAGCCCTTCACCCCGTACTCCTCCACCAGGCGGCGGGCCTGCCTGATGCCGGCCTTGCCGCGGAAGGGGTCGACGGACGCGAAGGGGATGAGCACGTCCGCGTTGGCGGCGGCGGCCTCGGCGACCTCCTCGTTGGGGACGGGCGGGGTGCCGGTCGCGGACTCGGCGTCCACCGTGAAGATCACGGCGGCCATGTTCCGCTCCCGGTAGTAGGCGGCCGTCTCCTCGATGGTCGGCTTCCGCTTGCCCTCGACCTTGAAGTAGGCGGCGGAGGCGTCGTGCAGGTCGTCGTCGAGGGAGGCGTGGCCCTTGGAGGAGACCTCGGCGTGCGTGTGCACGTCGATGGCCGTCAGCGATGCGAGGTCCATCACGCCTCCGGGAGCTTGGGCGCCGGGATGCCGACCGTCTGGAGTTCGGCGCCGACCGAGACGGCGAAGGTGGCGGCCAGGGTTTCGGGGGTCCAGCCGCCGTCGGCGTACGCCGTCCGGACCTCCTGCGGATGCGACCAGAGTGCCACCTTGTCGCCGCCGATGCCGATGGCCTGGCCGGTGATCGAGCGGGCGGCCTCGGAGGCCAGGAAGGGGACGAGGGCCGCGCAGTCCTCGGGGGTGCCGAAGCCCTCGCCCTTGCGGAGGAAGTCCGGCAGCGGCGCGCCGTTGCGCATGGCCTCGACGTACGGGGCGAAGGCGGGGATGGTCTCGGTCATCGCGGTGGCGGCGACCGGGACGATCGCGTTGACGGTGATGCCGGCCCGGCCCAGCTCCATCGACCAGGTGCGGGCCATGGCGGCGATGCCTGCCTTGGCCGCGGCGTAGTTGGTCTGGCCGAAGTTGCCGCGCTGGCCGGCCGGGGAGCCGACCAGGATCAGGGTGCCGCCCTCGCCCTGTTCGCGCATCCGGACGGCGGCGGCGCGGGCGCAGGTGAAGGTGCCCTTGAGGTGGGTGGTGACGACCGCGTCGAAGTCGTCGTCGGTCATCTTCCACAGCACCTTGTCGCGCAGGATGCCCGCGTTGGTGACCAGGACGTCGAGGCGGCCGAACTCCTGGACGGCCCGGTTCACCAGCCGGTCAGCGGCCTCCGCGGTGCCGACCGGGACCACCTCGGCGACGGCGGTGCCACCGGCGGCGACGATGGACTTCACGGCCTCCTCGGCGACGGTCTCGTCCACGTCGTTGACGACCACCGAGGCGCCGTGGGCGGCGAGTGCGTGGGCGTAGGCGAGGCCGAGGCCCCGGCCACTGCCGGTGACGACGGCGGCCTTGCCGGTGAGATCGATGGTGGGCACGGTCGGTCCCTTCACAGACGACGGTGGCGGCCTTCGAGGGCCGCCTGCGGCTTCGAGATCGAAGCTAAGAGCAATAATTGTTGACGTCAATAGTTGTTGTCGTCCCACGGGGTGCCTCATGCTGGAATCGGTGCGACAGACCGCCCCGCCGCCGGGGCCCGTAGCAGGGAGACCGCCATCACCCGCCAGCACACCGAGAACCCGACCACGATCGACGCGGACGAGCCGTGGATGCGCGGGCTGCACGCGGACACGGGTTACCTGCTGTACCGCCTGGGCCTGCGCTCGGGTCAGCTCTTCAACACCTTCCTCCAGGAGTCGGGGCTACGGCTGCGTCACTACGCGGTGCTGCGGTTCCTCGCCACCTCGGAGGGCTCGCTCCAGCGGGAGCTGAGCACCCGGCTCGGCTACGACCCGAGCGCGATCGTCGGCCTGGTCGACGACCTGGAGAAGCTGGGCTTCGCCGAGCGGCGCCCCTCGCCCGACGACCGCCGCAGCCGGATCGTCGTCCTGACCGACACCGGCCGGACGTTCCTGCGGGACACCGACGAGGCGGGCCGGCGGGTGACGAACGACCTGCTGGGGCCGCTCGACGCGGCCGAGCGGGCGACGTTGCAGGCCCTGCTGCTGCGCGTCGCCGACCAGCCATGACCACCGTCGCCCGCTCGGCGTCCGAGCGGCTGCTCGCGGTCCTGGCCGCCTTCGACCACGAGCACCCGGCGCTGAGCCTGTCCGCCATCAGCCGCCGGGCCGGGCTCTCCCTGACCACCGCGCACCGGCTGGTCGGGGCGCTCACCGCGTGGGGCGCGCTGGAACGGGACGCGGACGGCGACTACCACGTGGGGCTGCGGCTCTGGGAGCTGGCCGCGCTGGCGCCCCGCGGTCTGGCGCTGCGCCAGGTCGCGCTGCCGTACCTGGAGGACCTGTACGAGGCGACCCACGAGAACGTGCAGCTGGCGGTCCGGGACGGCTCCGAGGTCGTCTACATCGAGTGGCTGTCGGGGCGTTCGGCGGTGGGCGTGCACATCCGGGTGGGCGCCCGCTGGCCGCTGCACGCGACCGGGGTGGGGCTCGCGCTGCTCGCGCACGAGACGCCCGGCTTCCAGCAGGAGTACTGCGCGGGCCCGTTGGCCTCCTTCACGCCCTGCACCGTCACGGATCCGGCCCGGTTGCGCCGCTCACTGGCCGAAGTGCGGCGTACCGGCGTGGCGGTGAGCAGCCGTCAGGTCACCGACGACGCACTGTCGGTGGCGGCTCCGGTGCGCGGGGCGTCGGGCCAGGTGGTGGCCGCGGTCTCGGTGGTGGTGCCCGAGACCGAGGCGCAGGTGCCGGTGCTGGTGCCGGCGGTGCGGCTGGCGGCCCGCGGGATATCACGGGCGCTGGGCTGGCAGCCGGACCCGACGGCGGGCGCGGCCGGGTAGCGTGGCCGTGTGACGGCGAGCGAGGTGTACCGGGAGCTGGGCGAGGCCGCCTGGGCGTGGGTGCTGGGGCAGGTTCGGGAGGACGAGGGTCCCTGGCTGCCGGAGTCGGTACCGGCGGACGACCCCGGGGTGCTCGCGCCCGACAAGGACCGGGACTCGCTGTACGCGGGCATCGCGGGCCTCGCCCCGGTGCTGGCGGAGATCGCCCGGCACCGGCCCCTGAGCGGGCCCGAACAGGCCCTGGCGGCCGGGATCGTCGGCCGCCTGTCGGCGCAGGCACCCGTCGTGACCGAACCCTCGCTCTACCTCGGCCTGGCCGGCCATGCCACGGCGCTGCGGCTCCTCGCGCCGGGCAGCGAGGCGGTCGCGCTGCGGCGGCTGGCCGAGCTCGCGACGCCCGAGGGCTGGCGGACCGCCACCGGCTTCCTGCCGGACTCCGACGCTCCCCTCAGCGACATCGTCATGGGCGTCGCGGGCGTGGTCATGACGGCGGTCTGGGCGGGCGGCGAGCACGCGGAGCAGATCGCGACCACCGGCGGCGAGGCCCTGCTGCGGATGGCGGACCGCACCGAGGCCGGCCTGGACTGGGGGATCTCGCCGACCATGGAGTCGCGGATGCCGAACTACTCGCACGGCGCCGCCGGGGTGGGCGCCGCCCTCGCGGTGGCGGGCGCGGCGGTGCGGCGTGCGGACTTCGTCGCGGCCGCCGTGGACGCGGCCCGCCATGTGCTGTCCATGGGCTCGCTCGCGGACGGCGGCTTCGTCGTCCCGCACACCATCCCGCCGTCGAGACGGGAGGTGGAACCGGTGACGTACACCTGGTGCCACGGCCCGGCGGGCACCTCGCACCTGTTCACGGCACTGGCGCTGGCCGGTGTCGACGAGGTGGCGGGGCACGGCGTCGACGAGCTGCGGCAGCGCTGCCTGACCTCGATCCTCGACTCGGGGCTCCCGGAGCGCCTGCGTCCCGGGTTCTGGGACAACGACGGCCGCTGCTGCGGCACCGCGGGCGTCGGGGACGTCCTGCTGGACGCGGCCCAGGACCACGCGGGGACGCCGCGGGCGGACACCCTGGTGCACGCCGCACTGCGGATGGGCGACGCGCTCGTCCAGCGGGCGGTCAGGGACGCCGCGGGCGCCCGCTGGCGCTTCGTGGAGTACCGCATCGAGACCCCGCTGCTGCCGCCGGGCACCTCGTGGATGCAGGGCGCGGCGGGCATCGCGGCCTATCTGCTGCGGCTCGCCCGCTACCTCGACACCGGTCCGGACGCGCCGGTGGTGGACCGCCCGGACCAGTGGTGGTCGGTACCGGCGCGGGTGCGCGTCACACGGCCGTCGTAGCGGGCCTTCGCTGCGGTCTCGCGCCACGCGCCACGCCGCCGGTCGGCGCACCGCGGCTCCTCCCCCGCTCCTCATCGGAATCTCAGCGGGCAGCCCCGTGATTCAAAGGAACCACCCAGACCACCGGCGCAGGATGCCCTGACACAGGTCGACAGGGCAGGAAGGCGTGGCGTGGGCGTCCAGCACATATCGAACGGGTCCGGACGGCAGTCGGGGACGTGGTGCCGGCGCGGGATCCTGGCCGCGCTCGGCGCGGTGCCCGCGGGGGCCGCGCTGGCCGGATGCGGTTCCTCCGCGGACGCCTCGGCCGGCACCGACGGCAAGAGTGCCACCGCCTCCGTGAAGTCCGCGGCCAGGAAGGCCACGATCACGGTCACGCCCGCCTCCGGCACCAGGAAAGCCGAGTTCACCAGCCCCGTCGAGGTCACGGTGACCGACGGCACGCTCGCCTCGGTGACCGTCGCGGGCAACGACGGGTCGACACTGGCGGGCGGCTTCAACGACGCGAGGACGAAGTGGACGTCGGCGCGGAACCCGTACTCCGGCACGAAGTACACGGTGACGGCGAAGGCGCGGGGCGCGAGCGACGAGACGGTGGCCACCTTCACCACCAGGTCCCCCGGCGAGACGTTCATCGGCTACTTCACGCCCGAGGCGGACTCCACGTCCGGTGTCGGCATGCCCGTGTCGATCAACTTCACGCACGCGGTCAGGGACCGGGCGGCGGTGCAGAAGGCGATCACCGTGACCGCCGAGCCCGCGGTCGAGATCGTCGGGCACTGGTTCGGCGACACCCGGCTCGACTTCCGCCCCGAGACGTACTGGGCCAAGGGCACCACGATCACGCTGAGCCTGAGGCTGAAGGACGTGGCGGGCGCGGACGGCGTCTACGGCGTCCAGTCCAAGGACGTCACCTTCCACATCGGCCGCGCGCAGATCTCCACCGTCGACCTGTCGACCAAGCGGATGGTCGTGCGGCGGGACGGCGCGACCCTGGCCACCTACCCGGTCTCCGGCGGGGACGCCCAGCACACCACCTGGTCCGGGATCATGGTGATCAGCGAGCGGTTCGAGCAGACCCGGATGGAGTCCTCCACGGTCGGCCTCGGCGACGAGTACGACATCCCCGACGTGCCGCACGCCCAGCGGCTGACCACCTCCGGCACCTTCGTGCACGGCAACTACTGGGCGGCCACCTCGGTCTTCGGCCACGAGAACACCAGCCACGGCTGTGTCGGCCTGCACGACGCCAAGGGGGCGGGCGACACCTCGGTCGACGGCTACACGTTCTACGAGAGCTCGATGCTCGGGGACGTGGTGATCGTCAAGAACTCCGGCGAGAGGACCGTCGAGCCCTCCAACGGGCTGAACGGCTGGAACCTGTCCTGGGCGGACTGGAAGGCCGGCAGCGCGGTCTAGCGAGCGCCCGGCTTCACAGCGTGAACTCCCTTGAGAAACAAGGAGATTCTTTGTTTTAACTCTTGACGGCCGCAGGCACGGAGAGCACATTGGGCCCACTTTGAGAGCGCTCTCAATCGTCTCGGCCGCTCCTGGCGCTCTCGGAGGCACACCCGCGCACCCCACTTCCGTACCCGAGAGGCACCCCCATGAGCGAAACCTCCGGCATACCCCCCGCGGACCACGGACGGCGGCGCACGCTGCGGCGCACCCTGCTGGCCGCGCTCGCCACCATGGGCCTGGCGGTCGCGGCCGCCACGACCGCCACCCTGCCCGCCAGCGCCTCGGCCCCCTCCGTCCCGTCCGGCTGGAGCCAGGTCTTCCTCGACGACTTCAACGGCTCGGCCGGCACCGGCGTGAACACCTCCAACTGGCTTTACGACACCGGGACTTCGTATCCGGGCGGCGCCGCCAACTGGGGCACCGGCGAGGTCGAGACGATGACGAACAGCACCAGCAACGTCGCCCTCGACGGCAGCGGGGACCTGAAGATCACCCCGCTGCGCGACTCGGCCGGCAACTGGACCTCGGGCCGGATCGAGACCAACCGCACCGACTTCCAGCCCCCGGCCGGCGGCAAGCTGCGCGTCGAGGCCCGCATCCAGATGCCGAACGTCACGGGCAACGCGGCCCTCGGCTACTGGCCGGCCTTCTGGATGCTGGGCGCCCCCTACCGGGGCAACTACCAGAACTGGCCGGGCGTCGGCGAGCTGGACATCATGGAGAACGTCAACGGCATCAACAAGACGTGGGCGACCATGCACTGCGGCACCAACCCCGGCGGCCCCTGCAACGAGACGACGGGCCTGGGCAATTCGACCGCCTGCCCCAACACCACCTGTCAGTCCGGCTTCCACACCTACACGATGGAGTGGGACCGCTCGGTGAGCCCCGAGGCGATCCGCTTCTACGTCGACGGCGTCAACTACCAGACCGTGACGGCGAACCAGGTCGACGCGACCACCTGGGCCAACGCCACGAACCACGGCTTCTTCGTCATCCTGAACGTGGCGATGGGCGGCGGCTTCCCGGCCGCGTTCGGCGGCGGCCCGACCTCCGCCACCGAGTCCGGCCACCCGATGCTCGTGGACTACGTCCAGGTGCTGTCGCAGAGTGGGAGCGGTACCACGCCTCCGCCCACCGGCAACCGTGACGCGTACAGCGCCATCCAGGCAGAGTCCTACGACAGCCAGTCCGGGGTCACCACCGAGACCACCACGGACACCGGCGGCGGCCAGGACATCGGGTACGTCGCCAACGGCGACTGGGCGCTCTACAAGGGCGTCGACTTCGGTTCCGCGGCGGCCACCCAGTTCTACGCGAGGGTGGCGAGCGGCGCGGCCTCCGGGGTGAGCGGCCTGGTCCAGGTGCGTCTGGACAGTCCCTCGAACGCTCCCGTCGGCAGCTTCGCGGTCGCCAACACCGGCGGCTGGCAGACCTGGACGACGGTCCCGGCCAACATCAGCCCGGTGACGGGCACCCACGACGTCTACCTGACCTTCAGCAGCGGCCAGCCGGCGGACTTCGTGAACGTGAACTGGTTCGACTTCGGTCACTGACACGTGAGTCGGGCACGCGGCGCCGGAGGGGACCGCCCCCTCCGGCGCCGTCGCCGTGTCAGCGCAGCTCCGCCCGGAACGCCACCGGGGTCTGTCCGGTGTGCAGCTGGAAGAACTTGGAGAAGTTCGCCGCGTCCGGGAAGCCGACCGCCGCGCCGACCCGGCCGATCGGCAGGTCCGTGTGGGCGAGGAGGCGCTTGGCCTCCAGGACGACCCGCTTGTCGATGAATCCCTTCGGGGTCTCGCCGGTCGCGGCGCGCACCGCGCGGACCAGGGTGCGGCGGGAGTAACCGAGCGCGTCCGCGTAGGCGCTGACGCTGTGGTTGGCGGCGAAGTCCTTCTCCACCGCGTCCCGGAAGAGGGTGAAGGTGGTGTCGGCCTGGCGGCGGGCGGCCTCCGCCGAACTGGCCGCGAGGTGGGCGAGGCGCAGGAGAAACGCCGTCAGGGAGTGCCGCAGCACCGAGGTGTGCAGGCTCAGCGGGAGGGTTGCGGTGTCCTCGTACTCGCGTTGCAGGTGGGCGAGCGACGCCCGGAGCGCGGCGAGCTGCGGGGCGTCGGGGCGGAGCAGCGGCGGCAGGTCGTAGCGGTAGAGGCCGGTCGCCTCGACGACGGCCCGCGGCAGGAAGCCGGGCTGCATGGTCAGGACGGTTCCGCGGTACTCGCAGGTCCGCGAGAAGCGGTGCACCTGGCCCGGCCGGATCCACAGCAGGTCGCCGGCCCCGGCCTCGTACTCGGCGAAGTCGATCATGTGGCGGACCGGGCCCTCGGTGAAGAGCATCACGACGTGGAAGTCGATGCGGTGAACGCGCTCCAGCGGGGCATCGGCATGCCAGCGGCGTTCGGTCCCCATCGGGCCGACCTGGATGCCGACACCGCCGACACTCAGATCCACCGGGAAGGGGAAGGTCCTGATTCCGTCACCGTCGCCCGCACCGCCGGGCGTTCTGTCCGTCATGTCCTGCTCGCGCCGTCCCTGTCGAAGATCCGTGTCCCACTTTCACCACAGGCTGACACACTCCGACCTTCCCTCTCAAAAGTCAGACTTTTACTTTTGAACGCGTCAGGCCAGCCAGAACGCTTCGAACGAGGACTTCTTGAAGATGAGCACGCAGACATCAGTGGGCGTCGACGACGACTTCGAGTGGACCGACCTCGACCGGCGTGCCGTGGACACGGCTCGCCTCCTCGCGGCCGACGCCGTGCAGCGGGTCGGCAACGGGCACCCGGGCACCGCGATGAGCCTGGCCCCGGCCGCGTACACGATCTTTCAGAAGGTGATGCGCCACGACCCGGCGGATCCGGAGTGGACGGGCCGGGACCGTTTCGTCCTCTCCCCCGGGCACACCTCGCTGACCCTCTACACCCAGCTGTTCCTCGCCGGGTACGAGCTGGAGCTGGACGACCTCAAGGCCTTCCGCACCCACGGCTCCAAGACCCCCGGCCACCCCGAGTACGGCCACACCGCCGGCGTCGAGACCACGACCGGGCCGCTCGGCCAGGGCGTCGCCAACGCCGTGGGGATGGCGATGGCCGCCCGCTACGAGCGCGGCCTGTTCGACCCGGAGGCGCCCGAGGGCACCTCCCCCTTCGACCACACCGTCTGGGCGATCGTCTCCGACGGCGACCTGCAGGAGGGCGTCTCCGCCGAGGCCTCCTCGCTGGCCGGCCACCAGAAGCTCGGCAACCTGGTCTTCGTCTACGACGACAACCACATCTCCATCGAGGGCGACACCGCGACCGCGTTCTCCGAGGACGTGCTGAAGCGGTACGAGGCCTACGGCTGGCACACCCAGCGCATCGAGCCCACCGCCGAGGGCGACGTCGACGTGCACGCCCTGCACGCGGCCCTGAGGGCGGCGCGCGCCGAGACCGGGCGGCCGTCCCTCATCGCGATGCGGACGATCATCGCCTGGCCCGCCCCGAACGCGCAGAACACCGAGGCCGCGCACGGCTCCGCGCTGGGCGCCGACGAGGTCGCCGCCACCAAGCGCGTCCTCGGCTTCGACCCCGAGCAGAGCTTCCACGTCGACGCGGACGTCCTCGCCCACACCCGCCGGGCCCTGGACCGCGGCGCCGAGGCCCACGCCGCCTGGGACAAGCGCATCGCCGAATGGCGCGGCCGGAACGAGGAGCGCGCCCGGCTCTTCGACCGGGTCGTGGCGGGTCAGCTCCCCGAGGGCTGGGAGTCGTCGGTCCCCGTCTTCGAGGAGGGCAAGGCGGTCGCCACCCGTGCCGCCTCCGGCAAGGTCCTCCAGGCGCTCGGCGCGGTGCTGCCCGAGCTGTGGGGCGGCTCCGCCGACCTCGCGGGCTCCAACAACACCACCATCGACAAGGCGTCCTCCTTCCTGCCGAAGGGCAACCCGCTGCCCGAGGCGGACCCGTACGGCCGTACCGTGCACTTCGGCATCCGCGAGTTCTCGATGGCCGCCGAGATGAACGGCATCGCCCTGCACGGCAACACCCGCATCTACGGGGGCACCTTCCTGGTGTTCTCCGACTACATGCGCAACGCCGTCCGCATGTCGGCGCTGATGCAGTTGCCGGTGACCTACGTCTGGACGCACGACTCCATCGGGCTCGGCGAGGACGGTCCGACCCACCAGCCGGTCGAGCACCTGGCCGCGCTGCGCGCCATCCCGGGCCTGAACGTCGTCCGCCCGGCCGACGCCAACGAGACCGCGACGGCCTGGGCCGAGATCCTGAAGAGGCACGCCACGCACCCCGCCCCGCACGGGCTCGCGCTGACCCGCCAGGGCGTCCCGACGTACGCGCCGAACCCGGACGCGGCCAAGGGCGGCTACGTGCTGCGCGAGTCGTCGACCGAGACCCCGGAGGTGGTCCTGATCGCCACCGGTTCCGAGGTGCACCTCGCCGTCGAGGCCCGTGACCTGCTCGAAGCCGAGGGGGTCGGCACCCGCGTGGTGTCGATGCCGTCCGTGGAGTGGTTCGAGGAGCAGCCGCGCGAGTACCGCGAGAGCGTCCTGCCGCCGGCCGTGCGGGCGCGGGTCGCCGTCGAGGCCGGGATCGGCCTGACCTGGTACCGCTTCGTCGGCGACGCGGGACGCATCGTCTCCCTGGAGCACTTCGGCGCCTCCGCCGACGCCAGCACCCTGTTCGCCGAGTTCGGCTTCACCCCCGAGAACGTGGCGGCCGCGGCCCGCGAGTCCCTGGCCGCCGCCCGCACCGCCTGATCCACCAGCCAGAAACAGTTCAGTAGAGGAAGATGATCACTGTGACCGAAGCAACCGCCACCGCGGGAGCACTCAAGCGCCTCTCCGACGAGGGTGTCTCGATCTGGCTGGACGACCTGTCGCGCAAGCGGATCAGCACCGGCAACCTCGCCGAGCTCGTCGCGGACCGCCACGTGGTGGGCGTGACCACGAACCCGTCGATCTTCCAGGCCGCCATCGGCTCCGGTGAGGGGTACGAGGAGCAGCTCGCCGACCTCGCCGTGCGGGGGGTCACGGTCGAGGAGGCCGTGCGGATGATGACGACGCAGGACGTGCGGGCGGCCGCCGACGTGCTGCGCCCGGTGTACGACGCGTCGCACGGCGTGGACGGCCGGGTGTCCATCGAGGTCGATCCCCGCCTCGCCCACGACACCGCCGCCACCGTCGCCGAGGCCAAGCAGCTGTTCTGGCTGGTCGACCGGCCCAACGTGATGATCAAGATCCCCGCGACCCGGGCCGGTCTGCCGGCGATCACCGCGGTCGTCGCGGAGGGCATCAGCGTCAACGTCACGCTGATCTTCTCGCTGGAGCGCTACCGCGAGGTCATGGCCGCCTACCTGGCCGGCCTGGAGCAGGCCGCCGCCAAGGGCCTGGACCTCGCCACGATCCACTCGGTGGCCTCCTTCTTCGTCTCCCGCGTCGACAGTGAGATCGACAAGCGGCTGACCGTCATCGGCACCGACGAGGCCCTCGCCCTGAAGGGCAGGGCGGCGCTGGCCAACGCGCGGCTCGCCTACGAGGCGTACGAGGAGGTCTTCGCCGGCGACCGCTGGGCCGCGCTGGCCGCCGCGAAGGCCAACAGGCAGCGCCCCCTGTGGGCCTCCACCGGCGTGAAGGACCCCGCCTACAAGGACACCCTCTACGTCGACGAACTGGTGGCCCCCGGCACCGTCAACACCATGCCGGAGGCGACGCTGAACGCGACCGCCGACCACGGTGACATCCACGGCGACACGGTGACCGGCGGCTACGCGCAGGCCCGCGCCGACCTGGCGGCGGTGGAGCGGCTGGGCATCTCCTACGACGAGGTCGTGGGCAAGCTGGAGGACGAGGGCGTCGCCAAGTTCGAGGCGGCCTGGCAGGAGCTGCTGGACGCCGTCACGAAGTCCCTGGACAGCAAGGGAGTTGAGGTGTGATGAGCGAGACCGCCAAGGAGGTGCGGGTGCCGGAGGTGCCCGCCGCCGACTGGGACAACCCGCTGCGCGACGCGCGCGACCGGCGGCTGCCGCGGGTCGCGGGCCCGTCGGGCCTGGTCATCTTCGGGGTGACCGGTGACCTGTCCCGCAAGAAACTGATGCCGGCCGTCTACGACCTGGCCAACCGCGGCCTGCTGCCGCCGGGCTTCTCGCTCGTCGGCTTCGCCCGCCGGGACTGGGAGGACCAGGACTTCGCCCAGGTCGTCCACGACGCGGTGCGCGAGCACGCGCGGACGCCGTTCCAGGAGGAGGTCTGGCAGCAGCTCGCCGAGGGCATGCGGTTCATCCCCGGTGACTTCGACGACGACACCGCGTTCAAACAGCTCAAGGCGGCCGTCGACGAGTTGGACAGCTCCCGGGGCACCGGCGGCAACTTCGCGTTCTACCTCTCCGTGCCGCCGAAGTTCTTCCCGAAGGTCGTCCAGCAGCTGAAGAAGGTCGGTCTCGCGACCCCGCCGGCCGGGTCCTGGCGGCGGGCGGTCATCGAGAAGCCCTTCGGCCACGACCTGGCCTCGGCGCAGGACCTGAACGCGGTCGTGCACGACGTGTTCGACCCGGACCAGGTGTTCCGCATCGACCACTACCTGGGCAAGGAGACCGTCCAGAACATACTGGCGCTGCGCTTCGCCAACCAGATGTACGAGCCGATCTGGAACCGGTCCTACGTGGACCACGTGCAGATCACCATGGCCGAGGACATCGGCATCGGCGGCCGCGCCGGCTACTACGACGGCATCGGCTCGGCCCGTGACGTCATCCAGAACCACCTGCTCCAGCTGATGGCGCTCACCGCGATGGAGGAGCCGATCGCGTTCGACGCGGACGCGCTGCTCACGGAGAAGCTGAAGGTCCTGAAGTCGGTGCGGCTCCCGGAGGACCTGGGCGCGCACACCGTGCGCGGCCAGTACGCCGAGGGCTGGCAGGGCGGCGAGAAGGTGATCGGCTACCTCGAAGAGGACGGCATCGACCCCGCGTCGAAGACCGACACCTACGCGGCCGTGAAGCTGGAGATCGACAACCGCCGCTGGGCGGGCGTCCCCTTCTACCTGCGCACCGGCAAGCGGCTCGGCCGCCGGGTCACCGAGATCGCGGTGGTCTTCAAGCGGGCCCCGCACTCCCCGTTCGACTCCACGGCCACCGAGGAGCTGGGCGCCAACGCGATCGTCATCCGGGTCCAGCCCGACGAGGGCATGACCGTCCGGTTCGGCTCCAAGGTGCCGGGCACCTCGATGGAGATCCGGGACGTGTCGATGGACTTCGCGTACGGCGAGTCGTTCACCGAGTCCAGCCCGGAGGCGTACGAGCGACTCATCCTGGACGTGCTGCTCGGCGACGCCAATTTGTTCCCTCGTCACCAGGAAGTGGAAGAGTCCTGGAAGATCCTCGACCCGATCGAGACGTACTGGGCAAAGCATGGTAAGCCCGCACAGTACGAGTCGGGCAGCTGGGGACCGCAGGAAGCCGACGAGATGCTCGCACGAGACGGACGGAGCTGGCGCAGGCCATGAAGATCGACCTGACGGACACCACGGCAAGCAAGATCAACAAGGCGTTGGTGCAGGGTCGCCGCGCCATCGGCACACCTGCCGTGGGCATGGTCCTGACGATGGTGATCGTCACGGACGAGGAGAACGCCTACGACTCGATCAAGGCGGCCGAGGAGGCCTCGCACGAGCACCCCTCGCGCACCCTGGTCGTCATCAAGCGGCACGCCCGCACCCTGCGCGACCGCACCGCGTCCCGCCTCGACGCGGAGGTGCGGGTGGGCTCCGAGGCGGGCACCGGCGAGACGGTCGTCCTGCGCACGTACGGCGACGTCTCCGACCACGCCGACTCGGTCGTGCTGCCGCTGCTGCTGCCGGACGCCCCGGTGGTGGTCTGGTGGCCGGTGGAGGCGCCCGACACCCCGTCCAAGGACCCGCTGGGCGCGCTCGCCCAGCGCCGGATCACCGACCTGTACGCGGTCGAGCGGCCGATGCAGGTCCTGGAGACCCGCGCCCGCAACTACGCGCCCGGCGACACCGACCTCGCCTGGACCCGGCTCACCCTGTGGCGGTCCATGCTGGCCGCCGCCCTGGACCAGGCCCGGGTGAAGGTGACCTCGGCGGCCGTCGAGGCCGAGGCGGACAACCCCAGCGCCGAACTCCTCGCCCGCTGGCTGGAGGCGCGGCTGAACGTCCAGGTGGACCGCGTGGTCTCCCCCGGTCCGGTCGTCACGAAGGTGCGGCTCGGGACCGCCACCGGTGAGATCGTCATCGACCGCCCCGAGGGCCCGCTCGCCACCCTGACCCTGCCGGGCCAGCCGCCGCGCACCCTCGCCCTGAAGGTCCGCTCCACCTCCGAACTCATCGCAGAGGAGCTGCGCCGCCTCGACGCGGACGAGATGTACGCCGTCGCCCTGCGGGGCGAGGGCACCAAGGAGACGGTCTCCCATGTCTGACACCCCCGAGCTCACCCGGCGGCCCGAGTGGGCCGCCCTGGAGGACCACCGGGCCGAGGGCCGGCCGGTCCTGCGGGAGCTGTTCGCGGCCGACCCGGCGCGCGCCGAGCGCTACGTGGTGCGGGTCGGCGACCTGCACATCGACTACAGCAAGCACCTGATCACGGACGAGACCCTCGCCCTGCTCCAGGAACTGGCCACCGCCACCGACGTGTTCGGGCTGCGGGACGCCATGTTCCGCGGCGAGAAGATCAACATCACCGAGCGGCGGGCGGTCCTGCACACCGCGCTGCGCGCCCCGCGCGACGCGGTGATCGAGGTCGACGGGGAGAACGTCGTCCCCGCCGTGCACGCCGTGCTCGACAGGATGGGCGACTTCGCCGAGCGCGTGCGCTCCGGCGAGTGGACCGGCCACACCGGCAGGCGCATCAGGAACGTCGTCAACATCGGCATCGGCGGCTCGGACCTGGGCCCGGCGATGGCCTACGAGGCCCTGCGGGCCTTCACCGCACGGGAGCTCACGTTCCGTTTCGTGTCCAACGTGGACGGCGCCGACCTGCACGAGGCGACCCGTGGCCTGGACCCGGCGGAGACCCTGTTCATCGTCGCGTCGAAGACGTTCACGACGATCGAGACGATCACCAACGCGACGTCGGCGCGCAGTTGGCTGCTGGAGGGGCTGGGCGGCGACGAGAAGGCGGTCGCCAGGCACTTCGTGGCCCTCTCCACGAACGCCGAGAAGGTGACGGAGTTCGGCATCGACACGGCCAACATGTTCGAGTTCTGGGACTGGGTCGGCGGCCGCTACTCCTACGACTCGGCGATCGGCCTCTCCCTGATGATCGCCATCGGCCCGGACCGCTTCCGCGAGATGCTGGACGGCTTCCACCTGGTCGACGAGCACTTCCGCACCGCCCCCGCCGAGGCCAACGCACCGGTGATCCTCGGCCTGCTGGGCGTCTGGTACGGCAACTTCCACGACGCCCAGTCGCACGCGGTGCTGCCGTACAGCCACTACCTGTCCAAGTTCACGGCGTACCTCCAGCAGCTGGACATGGAGTCCAACGGCAAGTCGGTGGACCGTGACGGCCGGCCGGTGCACTGGCAGACCGGTCCGGTGGTGTGGGGGACGCCGGGCACCAACGGCCAGCACGCGTACTACCAGTTGATCCACCAGGGCACCAAGCTGATCCCG
>NZ_JBFAXI010000113.1:0-27396 GCF_040680735.1 Streptomyces sp. NPDC051987
CAGTTCCTCCCCCAGCCTTCGGCCGGGGGTACCCCCAGCGCCCCTGACGGGGCGCTGCAGCCGCCGCGTCTCCCCAGCCGCGGGCGGTGCCGCTGCTTCTCAGCCGCGGGCAGTCGTGCCGCTGGGGCGGCACGGGTGGGCGCGGGCGGCGCGCCCGGCAAGCGCCGGTAAGCGTCCCCACCCCCGCCCCCCAGCGCCGGGTGCCGATCAAGTGAGGCCCGCTTCCGTTACGGTTCACCCTCATGCGCACCATCCTGATCACCGGCCCCGGCGGCAGCGGCCGTACCACCGTCGCCGCCGCCACCGCCCTGCGCGCCGCGGCCGCCGGCACCCCCACCCTCGTCCTGAGCGCCGACCGCACGGACACCCTCGGCGCCGCCCTGGGCGCCGCGACAGGACCGGAGCCCACCCGCCTCACCCCCGCCCTCACCGCCTGGCGCCCCGACGCCGCCGCCCGCTTTCGCGAGGACCTCACCGCCTTCCAGACCCGCGCCGCGAACGTCCTCGACCTCCTCGGCGCCTCCCGCCTGGACGCCGAGGAGCTCACCCCCCTCCCCGGCGCCGAGGAACTCTCCTTCCTGCGCGCCCTGCGCGACGCCGCCCTCTCCGAGCGGTACGAGCTGCTGGTCGTGGACCTGCCGCCCGCCCCCCAGGCGCTCGCCCTGCTCTCCCTCCCCGAGGAGCTCCGCAGGTATCTGCGCCGCCTGCTCCCGCCCGAGCGGCAGGCGGCCCGCGCCCTGCGCCCCGTCCTCGGCCGCCTCGCCGGCGTCCCGATGCCCGCCGACTGGCTCTACGAGACCGCGGACCGCTGGGACACCGAGCTGGCCGCCGTGGAGGCCGTCCTCGCCGACCGCCGCACCACCGTGCGCCTGGTCGCCGAACCCGGCCCGGCCGGCGCCGACGCCGTCCGCACCGCCCGCCTCGGCCTCGCCCTGCGCGGCCTGCCCGCCGGGACCCTCGTCGCCAACCGCGTGCTGCCCGAGGCCACCCCGCTGCACGCCCTCGTCGCCCAGCAGCGCAAGGCCCTCGCGGAGTGGGGGGAGACGTACGACGTCACCCCCGTCGCCCACCTCGGCCACGACCCGCGCGGCACCGACGACCTCGCCGCGCTCGCCGTGCCCGGCGTCAACACCACGCCCGCCCCGGTCGAGTGGCCCGTCGCCGACCGGATCGAGGAGGACGGCGTCCTCGTCTGGCACATTCCGCTGCCCGGCGCGATACGGGACGACCTCGACCTCGTCCGGCGCGGCGACGAGGTCGTCATCACCGTCGGCGGCTTCCGCCGGATCGTCGCCCTGCCGTCGGTCCTGCGCCGCTGCACCGTCGCCGGGGCCGCCCTGCGCGACGGCGAGCTGCGGCTGCGCTTCGCGCCGGACCCGGCGCTCTGGCCGCGCTGACGGTGAAACCGGTACGCCCGTTCGGGTAACGTCGTAGAGGCGAACCGTAGTCAGGAGTCCGTCATGAGCGAAGAGCGACCCACAGCTGACGCCTCCGAGGCCGCGGACGAGGTACGGGCGACGGACGACGACGCCTGGGCCACCGCCTGCGCCGAGGACCTGGAGGCCGAGAAGGCCCGCCGCCGCGCCCAGTACGGCCCGCCCCCCGGGTCGGCCGCCGAGGAGCTGCGCAGACTCGTCGACGCCGTCGCCGACAAGCTCTCCGGCATCCAGGCCCCGCTGCTCGGGGCGGTCGCCGGACCCGCCGCCCAGCAGGTGGTCCGGCAGGTCGTCCAGCAGGCGAAGAACGCCGTCGAGCCCGTCATAGAGCGCAACCCGGACGTCTTCGACCACCTGGCCGCGGCCGGCAGCGAACTCCTCGCCGCGTACCGCTCCGCGGTCCAGGCCCAGGAGACCCGCTGGACCTCCGGCGCCCCCGACAAGGGCGACGACACCGGCCCCGGCGAACGCATCGATCTCGACTGAAAGCCCTCTCGGGTACGGTTGGCCGTAGCGGGGCTCGACCGAAACTGAGGGATTCATGGGACTCACCATCGGCGTCGACATCGGCGGCACGAAGATCGCGGCCGGCGTGGTCGATGAGGAAGGCAACATCCTCTCGACCCACAAGGTGCCGACCCCGGGCACGCCCGAGGGCATCGTGGACGCCATTGCTTCCGCCGTAGAGGGCGCCCGCGTCGGGCACGAGATCGTCGGCGTGGGCATCGGAGCCGCCGGTTACGTCAACCGGCAGCGCTCCACGGTCTACTTCGCGCCCAACATCGACTGGCGCCAGGAGCCGTTGAAGGACGAGGTCGAGGCCCGCGTCGGCCTCCCCGTGGTGGTGGAGAACGACGCCAACGCCGCCGCCTGGGGCGAGTACAAGTTCGGTGCCGGCAAGGGCCACCGCAACGTCATCTGCATCACCCTCGGCACCGGCCTCGGCGGCGGCATCATCATCGGCAACAAGCTGCGCCGCGGGCACTTCGGCGTGGCCGCCGAGTTCGGGCACATCCGGATGGTGCCGGACGGGCTGCTGTGCGGCTGCGGCTCGCAGGGCTGCTGGGAGCAGTACGCCTCCGGTCGCGCCCTGGTCAGGTACGCCAAGCAGCGTGCCAACGCCACCCCGGAGCACGCCGAGATCCTGCTGGGCCTCGGTGACGGCACCCCCGACGGCATCGAGGGCAAGCACATCTCCATGGCCGCCCGCCAGGGCGACCCGGTCGCCGTCGACTCCTACCGCGAGCTCGCCCGCTGGGCCGGCGCCGGCCTCGCCGACCTGGCCTCCCTCTTCGACCCCTCCGCGTTCATCGTCGGCGGCGGCCTCTCGGACGAGGGCGAACTGGTCCTCGACCCGATCCGCAAGTCCTACAAGCGCTGGCTGGTAGGCGGCAACTGGCGCCCGGTGGCCGACGTCATCGCGGCCCAGCTGGGCAACGAGGCGGGCCTGGTGGGCGCCGCCGACCTGGCGAGAGAGCCCGACCCGATCATGTGATGCCCCGGACCTCCTGAGGCGCGGCAACTGCAACCCCAAGGGGCGCGGGGAACTGCGCGACCAGCCACTACGAACCGGCAGTCGCGCACCCACCTCGCGCCCCGAGCCATTGGGCGTACATTGATCCACATGGCGTCGCTCCCCAAGTCCCACACAGAGCCCGACGGTTCCGCCGTCATCCGGGTCCTGAGCTACAACATCCGCTCCATGCGGGACGACACCGACGCCCTCGCCCGTGTCATCAGGGCCTGCGCCCCCGACCTGGTGCTGATCCAGGAAGCCCCCCGCTTCTTCCGCTGGCGCAAGAAGCTCGCCCGCCTGGCCTCGGCCTCGGACCTGGTGATCCTCACCGGGGGCGGCACCGCGGCCGGCCCGGCGATCCTCTGCGACCTGCGCGCCACCGTCGAGCGCACCGAGGACGTCCTGCTGCCCCTCACCCCCGGTCTGCACCGCCGCGGCCTCGCGACCGCCGTCGTCCGGTTCGGCGGCGCCCGCCTCGGCGTGACCAGCTTCCACCTCAGCCTCCAGCAGGACGAGCGCTACGAGCAGGGCGGCATGCTCCTCGACCGGGTCGCCGGCCTGGGCGTCGAGCACGCCGTCGTCGGCGGCGACCTCAACGACCGCCCCGACGGCCGCACCTTCCGCCGCCTGGCCGAGGCCTACCAGGACTGCCGTACCGCGGCTCCCTGGGGCGGCGAGTTCACCTCCTGGTCCACCGACCCGCACCAGCGCATCGACGCGATCTTCGCGACGAAGGGCATCGAGGTACTCGGCTGCGGCGTCCCCGTCGATCAGCCGGGCGTCACCGAAGCAGACCTGAGGGCGGCCACGGATCATCTACCCGTGCTGGCCGCCCTTCGGCTGCCCGCGAGCTGAACCAGAACCGACGGACGGAGTCCGGCGCAGCCGTCCGAAGCCTGTGAGGCCCCCGGGGGCCGAGCAGTGCGAGGGGGGCGTCAGGAGGTACTGCCCTGAGGGCGGCCACGGATCATCTGCCCGTGCCGGCCGCCTTCAGGGTCCCCGTCGACTCCTAGGGGCTGTCCACCCCCGGGCCGGTCAGACGACGGCGCCCCGCCCGGGGTCGCCGTCCTCGTCGTCGTCGGTCTTCATGCGGGTCACCAGCGTCACGAACCCGCCGAGGAAGCCGCCGATGCCCAGCGTCGCCAGCCACCAGGTCATGTCCCAGCCCAGCACCACCGCGAGCAGCAGCAGCACCGGGCCGCCCACCACGCCCAGCCAGGCGAACTTGGCCGTGGTGTCGGCATCCGGCAGCGGCGGCGGCTCGGGGGGCACGAAGTGCCCCTCGTCGTCCTCGTCGAAGTCGTCCTCGGACGGCTCCGGCGCCGTGTAGTCACGCGGGCCGCCCACGCCGGGCGCGAAGGAGACGGAACTGCCCAGCGGGCGCACGGGCCGCTGCTCCTCCACCGTCCCCGCGGTGGTCCCGGCGGCCTCTGCGGCCGGGTCGGTCTCGTCCTCCTCCATCGCCGGCAGCGCGAGGTCCCGCACCGGCTTGAAGGGCGTCGTGCCCGGCGGGTCCGGCGGTTCCTCGCCGTACCCCGCGACGATCGCCGCCCAGGCGGCCTCCTCGTCGAAGGGCACCCCCTTCTCGTCCGGCTCGCGGTCCCCGCGGTCGGAGTCGTGCTCAGCCAACTGCGGCCGTCCCTTCCTTGCCGACACTGGGTGCGAGCCGGCCGATGAAGGCGAGGCTCTCCTCGAAGATCCGGTCCGCGTCATGGTCCAACGTCGCCACGTGGTAACTCTGTTCCAGCACGATCTCCGTTACGTCCGTGGACGACACCCGGCTCAGGATGCGGGCCGAATCGACCGCCGGCACCACGTGGTCCTGGGTGCTGCGCAGGAGCAGCAGCGGCTGGGTCACCTGCGGCAGCTCCCTGTCCACCTGGCGGAGGAAGGTGCGCAGCGAGTGCGCGCTGTGCAGCGGCACCCGGTCGTACCCCGTCTCCGCGGCGCCCGGCTTGGCGATGTCGCTGGCGATGCCCTTCGTCGTGCGCACGAGGTGCCGGGCCACCGGAAGGGCGTACGCCGACAGGCCGTGCACCTTGTTCGCCGGGTTGACGATCACCACGCCCTCCACACCCGTGCCGTTCCGCGCGGCCAGCCGCAGGGCCAGCGCGCCGCCCATCGACAGGCCGGCCACGAAGACCCGGGAGCAGCGCTCGCGCAGCAGCCGCAGCTCGCGGTCCACCTCCGCGTACCAGTCCTGCCAGCCGGTGACCTGCATGTCCTCCCAGCGGGTGCCGTGGCCGGGCAGCAGTGGCACGGAGACGGTCAGGCCGTGTGCCGCATGGTGCTCCGCCCAGGGGCGCAGCGACTGGGGCGAGCCGGTGAAACCGTGGCAGAGGAGGACGCCGACCTCCCCGCCGGCATGGCGGAACGGCTCGGCTCCGGGGAGAACCGGCACCTTCGGGCTCCAATTCGTGAGAGGGGGCGGAACTGAACAAGGCACGCACGACGACTCCAGTTGTGCTTCACGGTACGCGACGGCACTGACACCGACCAGGGTCGTCGGGCTCATTCCCGGCGCTCCGGGTTAAGGTCTGATCGACGGAAACAGGAGGCACTCGGTTGTTGTACGGCGCGATGAAGGTCGCTATCGGGGGACCGCTGAAGGTCACCTTCAGGCCCTGGGTGGAGGGCCTGGAGAACGTCCCGGCCGAGGGCCCGGCGATCCTGGCGAGTAATCACCTGTCCTTCTCGGACTCGTTCTTCCTGCCCGCGGTGCTGGACCGCAAGGTCACCTTCATCGCGAAGGCCGAGTACTTCACCACGCCCGGGGTGAAGGGCCGCCTCACGGCCGCCTTCTTCAAGGGCGTCGGCCAGCTCCCGGTGGACCGCTCCGGCGCGCGCGGCGCCGGCGAGGCCGCCGTGCGCAGCGGCATAGAGGTGCTGGAGCGCGGCGAGCTGTTCGGCATCTACCCCGAGGGCACCCGCTCGCCCGACGGCCGCCTCTACCGGGGCAAGCCCGGCGGCCTCGCGCGCGTGGCGCTCGCCACCGGCGCCCCGGTCATCCCGGTCGCGATGATCGACACGGAGAAGATCCAGCCGCCGGGGCAGGTGATGCCCAAGCTGATGCGGCCGGGCATCCGGATCGGCAAGCCGCTGGACTTCAGCCGCTACCAGGGCATGGAACACGACCGGTTCGTGCTGCGCGCGGTGACCGACGAGGTCATGTACGAGATCATGAAGCTCTCCGGCCAGGAGTACGTGGACATCTACGCGACGGCCGCCAAGCGGCAGATCGCGGAGGCCGCCAAGGCGGAGAAAGACGCGGCGAAGGCCGAGAAGAAGGCCGGCGAGTCCTAGACCGGCGGCTGGGGGAGACCGGCGGCCGGGGGGCGGCCGGGGATCGGGGGGGGCATGAGCAGGCGGGAACGCGTCGTACGGATGTCGGTCGAGCAGCCCCTGTGGCGTGCCCTCACCGGCTATCGCGTGCTGACCCTGCTGTACGCGATCGGCCTGTTCGTCTCGGCCTACGACGACTACGACCGCGCGGGCGTCGCCATCGGCTACTACGCCGTCCTGACCGTCTGGACCCTGGCGACCCTGCCCCGCGTGCAGAGCGCGGCGGCCTGCACCAGGCGCTTCCTCGCCGTCGACCTCGCCGTCGCGCTCACCGGCATCGTGCTGACGCCCTGGGTGGTCACCCAGGGCCACATCGACCACGGCGGCCCGACTCTGCCGTCGATATGGACCGCCGGCTCGGTCCTCGCCTACGCCCTCAAGGGCGGCTGGCGGTGGGCCGCGTTCGCCTCCACCCCGGTCGCCGCCGCCAACCTGGTCGAGCGGGGCCAGCCGGCCCGTGACACCGTCCACAACGTGATCCTGGTCTGGGTCGCCTCCATCGCCATCGGGTACGTCGTCGAGGTCGCCCGCGCCTCCGAACGCACGCTCGCCCGCGCCCTGGAGATCGAGGCGGCCACCCGGGAGCGCGAGCGGCTCGCCCGGGACATCCACGACAGCGTGCTCCAGGTGCTCGCCATGGTGCAGCGCCGCGGCGCGGTCCTCGGCGGCGAGGCGGGGGAGCTGGGCCGGCTGGCCGGAGAGCAGGAGGTGGCCCTGCGGACGCTGGTCTCCGGCGGCCTGGTGCCCCCTTCGCGGGTCTCGTCGGACGGGGCTCAGGGCGCGGTCGTCCGCCTCGTCGAGGAACCGGACGACAGCGGCCCGGTCGACCTGCGCACCCTGCTCGCACCGTACGCCGGATCCCGGGTCAGCCTCGCCGAGCCCGGCGCGCCGGTGGTCCTGCCGCCGGGCGCCGCACGGGAGTTGGCCGCCGCCGTCGGCGCGGCCCTGGACAATGTGCGCAGGCACGCGGGGGACGGGGCGCGGGCCTGGATCCTGGTCGAGGACGAGCCCGCCGAGGTCGTGGTGACGGTACGGGACGACGGCCCCGGCATTCCGGACGGGCGGCTCGCCCAGGCCGAGGGGGAGGGGCGGCTCGGGGTGGCCCAGTCGATCCGGGGGCGGCTGCGCGACCTCGGCGGCAGCGCCGAGCTGTTCTCGACTCCGGGACAGGGCACGGAAGTAGAGCTGAAGGTACCGAAGGTCTCCCCGGGGAAGGCGGAGCGGCGATGAGCATCAAGGTCATGGTGGTCGACGACCACCCGATGTGGCGGGACGCGGTCGCCCGGGACCTGACCGAGTCCGGGTTCGAGGTGGTCGCCACCGCCGGGGACGGCGACCAGGCGGTGCGCCGGGCCAAGGCCGCCGCGCCCGACGTCCTGGTCCTGGACCTCAATCTGCCGGCCAAGCCGGGCGTCCAGGTCTGCCGGGAACTGGTCGGCCACAACCCGGCGTTGCGCGTTCTGGTCCTCTCCGCGAGCGGTGAGCACGCCGACGTCCTGGAGGCGGTCAAGTCCGGCGCCACCGGCTACCTGCTCAAGTCCGCCTCGACCGAGGAACTCCTCGACGCGGTCCGCCGTACCGCCGTCGGCGACCCGGTGTTCACGCCGGGCCTGGCCGGGCTGGTCCTCGGCGAGTACCGCCGGCTGGCCGCCGAGCCCGCCCCGGCCGCGGACGCCGGCCGGCCCGACGCGCCCCGGCTCACCGACCGCGAGACCGAGGTGCTGCGCCTGGTCGCCAAGGGGCTGAGCTACAAGCAGATCGCCGAGCGCCTGGTCATCTCGCACCGCACGGTCCAGAACCACGTGCAGAACACCCTCGGCAAGCTCCAGCTGCACAACCGGGTGGAACTGGTGCGCTACGCGATAGAGGCGGGCCTCGACGACGACTGATCTGATCTGATCTTCGGGTGGCGCGTAAACCAACCGCCCGACAATTCACCGGAATTGCCCTTCCGCGGGCATCCCTGTGTGAGCTGGATCACCATTAGCGTGAGTCCCACCAGGCAACCGCGGCGAAGGGACATTTCCATGCGGGTCGGAGTACTGACCGGAGGCGGCGACTGCCCCGGGCTCAACGCCGTCATCCGCGGCGTCGTCCGCAAGGGCGTGCAGGAGTACGGCTATGACTTCGTCGGCTTCCGGGACGGCTGGCGCGGTCCCCTCGAAGGCGACACCGTCCGTCTCGACATCCCCGCCGTCCGCGGCATCCTGCCCCGTGGCGGCACCATCCTCGGCTCCTCGCGCACCAATCCGCTCAAGCAGGAGAACGGCATCCGCCGGATCAAGGACAACCTCGCCAAACTGGAGGTCGACGCGCTGATCGCGATCGGCGGCGAGGACACCCTCGGCGTCGCCGCCCGCCTCACCGACGAGTACGGCGTACCCGTCGTCGGCGTGCCGAAGACCATCGACAACGACCTCTCCGCGACCGACTACACCTTCGGCTTCGACACCGCGGTCGGCATCGCCACCGAGGCCATCGACCGGCTGCACACCACCGCCGAGTCCCACATGCGGGTCCTGGTCTGCGAGGTGATGGGCCGGCACGCCGGCTGGATCGCCATCCACTCCGGCCTCGCCGGCGGCGCCAACGTCATCCTCATCCCGGAGCAGCGCTTCGACGTCGACCAGGTGTGCGCCTGGGTCACCTCCCGCTTCAAGGCGTCCTACGCCCCGATCGTGGTCGTCGCCGAGGGCGCCATGCCGAAGGACGGGGACGTCGTCCTCAAGGACGAGTCCCTCGACTCCTTCGGGCACGTCCGGCTCTCCGGGGTCGGCGAGTGGCTGGCCAAGGAGATCGAGAAGCGCACCGGCAAGGAGGCCCGGACCACCGTCCTCGGGCACATCCAGCGCGGCGGCACCCCCAGCGCCTTCGACCGCTGGCTGGCCACCCGCTTCGGCCTGCACGCGGTCGACGCCGTGCGCGACGGCGACTTCGGCAAGATGGTCGCGCTGCGCGGCACCGACATCGTCCGGGTACCGATCGCGGAGGCCACGGCCAAGCTGAAGACCGTCGACCTGAAGCTGTACCAGGAGGTCGGGGTGTTCTTCGGCTGACGGCCGCCGGCCGCCTCTCCTCGGCCGCGCGCCGTCACGGTGACCGTGACGGCGCGCAGAGGCGTCCGACGGGGCCGAGCTCTGACGCAACGGCTGCGGCGAGATGTCCAAGGGGCGCTCAAGCCCGAACTGTTCCCGTACCGCGCAACTGCCCCACCAGCTCCCGCACGATCGCCGCCCCGTTCAACGTGAGCACCGACTCGGGATGGAACTGCACCCCGGTGACCGCGTTTTTCGGCGTGCCTCCGGCACGACGTGGCACCCGCACCGCGTGCACCTCCCCGTTCGCCGCCCGGCTCACCTCCACCCCGTGCGCCGCCAGCTCCCGCGCCGTCTCCTCGTCGCAGCGGGCCACGAAGCTGTTGTAGAAGCCGACCGTCTCCGGGCGCCCGAACAGGTCCACCGTCGTCTGCGCCCCCTGGTAGGGGACCTCCTTGCGGACGATGTCCAGCCCCAGCTCCGCCGCGATCAGCTCGTGCCCGAGGCAGACGCCCAGCACCCCGTGCCGGTGCTCCCGGATCACGGTCGCCGTGAGCTCCCGCAGGAACCGCATCTTCGGATCGCCCAGGTCGGACGGGTCACCGGGCCCCGGGCCGAGCACCACCGGCCCCTCGTGCGCGAGCACCGCCTCCCGCAGCCCGGGCTCGTCGTACCGCCGGACGGTGACGTCGAGGCCGCCGGCCCGCAGCACATGCGCGAGCATCGCCGTGAACGTGTCCTCGCCGTCCACCACGAGCGCGTGCCCGGCCAGCTCCTCCGTCCGCTCCTGCATCCGCAGCCAGAACGGCGCCAGCGCCGCCCGCCGCCCGTCCAGCGCGGCCCGCACCCGGGGGTCGTCCGCCAGCCGGGGCCCCGTCGCCTCGGACCGCGGGCGGGACGGCCGCACCCCGAGCGCCGCCAGCACGCCCGCCGCCTTGGCATGCGTCTCCGCGACCTCACCCGCCGGATCGGAGCCGCGCACCAGCGTGGCGCCGACGGGGACCCGCAGACGGCCGTCCGCGTCGATGTCGGCGGTACGGATCAGGATGGGGGAGTCCAGGGTCTGGGCGCCGCCGGCGTCCCGGCCGAGCAGAGCCAGCGCCCCGGCGTAGTAGCCCCGCCCGCCGACCTCGTGCCGCTCGATCACCCGGCAGGCGTTCTGCACCGGGGACCCCGTGACGGTCGCCGCGAACATGGTCTCCCTCAGGACCTCCCGCACGTCCAGCGAGGACCGGCCGCGCAGCTCGTACTCGGTGTGCGCGAGGTGGGCCATCTCCTTCAGCCGCGGGCCGACGACCACCCCGCCCATGTCGCCCACCGTGCACATCATCTTGAGCTCCTCGTCGACGACCATCGACAGCTCCTCGATCTCCTTGCCGTCGGCGAGGAAGCCGAGCAGGTGCTCGGGGGTGGGGCCCTCGGCGGGATAGCGGTACGTGCCGCTGATCGGGTTCATCACCACCGTGCCGCCGGACATCCGCACGTGCACCTCGGGGCTCGCCCCGACCAGCGTCCGGTCCCCGGTGTGCACGACGAACGTCCAGTACGCGCCCCGCTCGCCCTCCAGGAGCCGCCGGAACAGGGCCAGCGCATCGGCGCGCCCGAAGCCCGGGATCTCGCCCTGGTACGTACGGCGGATCACGAAGTTCGCGCCCTCGCCCCCGCCGATCTCCTCGTCCAGCACCCGGCCGACGATCCGCGCGTACGCGTCGTCGTCGACGTCGAAGGCGCCGGCCTCGACGCGGACGTCGTGGGCGGGGAGGGTGGCCAGGGCCTCGTCCAGCGGAATGCGACACACCACCGTCGGGGTCAGGACCAGCAGCGGCGTCCCGTCGTCCCGCACGTCGAAGCCGCGTTCCCGGATCTGCCGGAACGGGATCAGGGCGAGCCCCTCCTCCGGCAGGTCGGCGAGCCGGTCGTGCGCGGAGACCGGGCCGAGCAGGAGTTCCACCAGGCCCTCGTCGTGGCCGGGGGTGCGCCGGCGGAGCAGGGCGAAGGGGCGGTCGTCGTGGAGCAGCTGGTTCAGGTTCATGGTTCCTCTGCGGTCCTGTGTCGGATGGGACAGGCGGGACTGGCGGGAGAGGAACGGCCCCGGAAACGCCGAAGGCCGCCCCTCCGGGCGGCCTTCGCGAAGTCTTGCGTACGCGCAGTCAGTGGGCCGCCGGAGAAGCGGTCCACCACCAGTTCTGAGTCGGATGCGCGAACATGCGGCAAACCCTACCGCACCGCCCGCCCTGTCCACGGGACAATCGCTGCGTCTCACCAGTCGAGCTGGAGGAAAACATGGCGACACGACCCCGTAATGTTTACGAGGTGACAGTGAACGCTAAGACCAGCCTCGGCGCTGGCAACACCTGGCGAGACCTGCCCGCGGCGCAGCAGCCCGAGTACCCCGACCCCGAGGCTCTGCGCGCAGTCGTCGCGGAGCTGGAGTCGTATCCGCCGCTCGTCTTCGCGGGCGAGTGCGACCAGCTGCGCGCCCGGATGGCGGCCGTCGCCAAGGGAGAGGCGTTCCTCCTCCAGGGCGGCGACTGCGCCGAGGCCTTCGACGCGGTGTCCGCCGACCACATCCGCAACAAGCTCAAGACCCTCCTCCAGATGGGTGCCGTGCTGACGTACGCGGCGTCGGTGCCCGTGGTGAAGGTGGGGCGGATCGCCGGCCAGTACAGCAAGCCGCGCTCCAAGCCGACCGAGACCCGCGACGGCGTGACGCTGCCGACCTACCGCGGCGACTCCGTCAATGGCTTCGACTTCAACGAGGCGGCCCGCATCCCGGACCCCGAGCGGCTGAAGCGGATGTACCACGCGTCCGCGTCCACGCTGAACCTGGTGCGTGCCTTCACCACCGGCGGTTACGCGGACCTGCGCCAGGTGCACGCCTGGAACCAGGACTTCGTCAAGTCCTCCCCGTCCGGCCAGCGCTACGAGCAGCTCGCCCGCGAGATCGACAACGCGCTGAACTTCATGCGGGCCTGCGGCGCGGAGCCGGAGGAGTTCAAGACGGTCGAGTTCTTCTCCTCGCACGAGGCGCTGCTGCTGGACTACGAGTCCGCCCTGACCAGGGTCGACTCGCGCACCGGCAAGCTGTACGACGTCTCGGCGCACATGGTGTGGATCGGTGAGCGCACCCGGCAGCTGGACGGGGCGCACATCGAGTTCGCCTCGAAGATCCGCAACCCGATCGGTCTCAAGCTCGGCCCGACGACGACCGCCGAGGACGCGCTGAGGTACATCGACCGCCTCGACCCGGACCGCGAGCCGGGCCGGCTGACCTTCGTCGTCCGGATGGGCGCGGACAAGGTCCGTGACAAGCTCCCCGAGCTGGTCGAGAAGGTCACCGCCTCGGGCGCCACGGTGGCCTGGGTGACCGACCCGATGCACGGCAACACCTTCGAGGCGGCCTCGGGCCACAAGACCCGGCGCTTCGACGACGTGCTCGACGAGGTCAAGGGCTTCTTCGAGGTCCACAAGACCCTCGGGACCCACCCGGGCGGCATCCACGTGGAGCTCACCGGTGACGACGTCACCGAGTGCGTGGGCGGCGGCGACGAGATCTTCGTCGACGACCTGCACCAGCGCTACGAGACGGCCTGCGACCCGCGGCTGAACCGCAGCCAGTCCCTCGACCTGGCCTTCCTGGTCGCGGAGATGTACCGGGACCAGTAGGGCTCCCGGTGGTGCTCTGGGGCGCGGATCACACCGGATCCGTGCCCCGCGCACTTTCGCGGCTGTCGCGGGATGGGTAAGGTTAGGTTTGCCTCACCGGAAAACGGGATGGCAGTGAAGTGACCCATCCTGTCGGGAGGTGAACCGCGTGTACGTCTGCAGCTGCTTCGGCATCACCGAAGCCCAGGTCAAGCAGCACGCGGCGGACGGCTCCTGCACCCCCCGCCAGATCGCCTCCGCCTGCAAGGCGGGCACGGACTGCGGTTCGTGCGTCCGACGCATCCAGGCGATTCTCGGCCGGGGCGCCGTCCTGGCGGCGCTGCCCGGCGAGCGCCCCGACGGGGCGCGCGGAACCGCCCGGCCGGCCGCGACGGCCCCGCAGGCGGCCTACGACCTGCCCCGGTCCCTCCCGCGGACCGCCTAGCCGCTTCCCGGCTGCGTTCGTTCCCCCTTTGCTTTCAGCCGCGTTCAGCTGCTTTCGGGCTGCTCGATGAGCTGTGCGAGGTAGAGCGCCTCACCGAGCTTCTCCAGCAGCTCCAGCTGCGTGTCGAGGTAGTCGATGTGGTGCTCCTCGTCGGCGAGGATGTCCTCGAAGATGTTCGCGGACGTGATGTCACCCTTGTCGCGCATCACCTTGATCCCGCGCTTGAGGCGGTCGATCGCCTCCACCTCGATCTGCCGGTCGGCCTCGAACATCTCCCGCACGGTCTGCCCGACACGGACGTGGAACAGCCGCTGGTAGTTGGGCAGCCCCTCCAGGAACAGGATCCGGTCGGTGAGCACCTCGGCGTGCTTCATCTCGTCGAACGACTCGTGCCGGGTGTACTTCGCGAGCTTGTACCAGCCGAAGTTCTCCTGCATCTTCGCGTGCAGGAAGTACTGGTTGATCGCGGTGAGCTCGCCGGTGAGCTGCTCGTTGAGGAATTCGATGACCTCGGGGTCGCCCTGCATCGCAGAGGCTCCTTCCGCGTGGGTTCCGTACCGGACGGGTGGGACGTCTGCGGCGCATGATGGCACCGGCACAGAAGATCGTCCAGTAAGTGAGGACTTAGTAAGCAATCAACCATCTGGCGATGTCTGGGCGTTTTGTCGATCTCTGGGTGGTCTGCATGGTCTGCCTGGTCAGGTGCACCGCTCGTGGTCTGTCAGGATGTAAGGCATGGGTCATCCGGTGGAGCACGCGTCTCGGGAAACCGCGGGAGCCGGGCTTCCGCCGGGGCAGCGGTTGCAGCGCGGCTGGCCGGTCACCCACTACGGCCCGGTGCCCAGGTTCCGGCCCGAGCGCTGGGAGTTCCGGGTCTTCGGCGCCACCGCCGACGGGGGCACGCCCGTCTGGAACCACGAGCAGTTCACGGCCCTGCCGTACTCCACCGTGGTCGCCGATCTGCACTGCGTGACGAAGTTCAGCATGCTCGGCGCGGAGTGGGGCGGGATCCCGGCCCGGACCGTCCTGGAGCTCGCGCCGCCCGCCCCCGAGGTCACCCACGTGATGGTCTGGGCCGAGTACGGCTTCTGCTCCAACCTGCGCCTCGCCGACTTCGCCGCCGAGCGCACCGTCTTCGCCACCCACAAGGACGGCGAACTCCTCACCGCCGAGCACGGTTTCCCGGTCCGTCTCGTCGTGCCCCACCTGTACGCCTGGAAAGGCCCCAAGTGGGTCCGCGGCGTCGAGTACATGACCGCCGACCGGCGCGGGTTCTGGGAGGAGCGCGGCTACCACAACATCGGCGACCCCTGGCGGGAGCAGCGCTACTCCTATCAGGAGGAACCAGGCGACGGCCCGGAACTCTGAGCCGGCGAGCGGTCAGCCGTCCCGGAGCCGCTTGAGGCGCTCGACGTCCGCCGCGTGCCCCTCCTTGCCACCGGGCGTCTCGATGACCAGCGGCACGCCCGCGGTCGCCGGATGGGTCATCAGGGCCCGGAACGCGTCCTCGCCGATGTGCCCGGCCCCGATGTTCTCGTGCCGGTCCTTGTGCGCGCCGACCACGTCCTTCGAGTCATTGGCGTGGATCAGCCGCAACCGCCCCTCACCGACGGTCGACACCAGCAGGTCGAGGGTCCGGTGCATCCCGGTCGGCCCGGTCAGGTCGTGCCCGGCGGCGAACACGTGGCAGGTGTCCAGGCAGACGCCCAGCTTCGGATGGGCGTCCAGCGCCTCGAAGTACGGGCCGAAGTCCCAGGTCCGCGAGCAGAGCGAGGCGCCCTGTCCGGCGGTGGACTCCAGGAGCAGGAACGGGTCGTCGTCGTGGGTCAGCTCGTCGAGGAGCGGCAGCAGGCGGGTGCGCACCTGCTTCAGCGCCACGTCGCGGGCCCGGCCGCCGGTCGCGCTCCCGGTGTGCACGACCACGCCGAGCGCCCCGATCTCCCGGCCGCGCCGCAGCGAGTGCCGCAGCGACTCCACCGACCTCTCCACGGTCGCCTCGGTGTGCGAGCCGAAGTTGATCAGATAGGGGGCGTGCACGTACGCCGGGATCGACCCTTCCGCGCAGGCCGCGCGGAACGCCTCGTCCTGCTTGGGGCTGCCCGCCGGGGTGGCCCAGCCGCGCGGGTTGGCGACGAAGACCTGCACGGCCTCGGCCCGCAGCTCACGGGCGTACGACAGCCCCACGGAGTGCAGGCCACCGGCCACCGGGACATGGCCGCCGACGGGGTTGCGGGCGGGACCCGACTGCTGACTCTTCACCCGTCAAGGGTGTCACGGCGCGGCCCGCGCCCCGTCACCGGATGGTGATGGTGATCGTCGACCCCTTGGGGGCCTGCTCCCCGGCGTCCACCGACTGCTTCCGCACGGTGTCGCCGAACAGCCCGAGGAGCCCGCGGTCCTCCTTGACCTGGAAACCGGACCGCTCCAGCAGCTTGGTCGCGGCGTCGACGTCGGCCCCCACCACGTTCGGCACCTCGACCAGCTCCGGGCCCTGGGACAGGGTGAGCGTCACCGTGTCGCCCTCGGCGGCCTGCGCGTCGCCCGCCGGGGTCTGCCGGGCGACCTGTCCCTGGTCGTACTCGGAGTTGATCTCGGTGGCGGAGACCGTCACCTTCAGCCCGGCATCCTGAAGGTCCTGCCGGGCCTCGTCCAGGTCCTCGCCGGTGACGTCCGGGACGTCGACCGCGGCGCCCTTGCTGACGACGAGCGCGATCGCGGTCCCCGCGTGCCGCTTGGCACCGGCCCCCGGGTCGGTCGAGATGACGGACCCCCTGGGCACGTCCTCGCTGAACTCACGGGTCACCATGCCCGGCGCGAGGCCGTCGGCGGTCAGCAGCAGCCTGGCCCTGGCCAGCGTCCGGCCCTGCACGTCCGGCACGTTCACCGTCTCGGGGCCGTCGGAGATGGTGAGCGCCACCGAGTCGTTGCTGCGGATCCGCGCGCCGGCCGCCGGGTCGGTGCTGATCACCGCGCCCCGCTTCACGGTGTCGCTGTAGGCGTGCTCGACCGATCCGACGTCGAGCCCGGCCTGCTTCAGCCGCGCGGTGGCCTGGGCCTCGGTCTTCGACAGCAGCGGCGGCACCTTCGTGAACTGCCCGGAGTTGATGTACCAGACGCCGGCTCCCGCGCCGAGGACGATCAGCACGGTGACGACGAGCGTCACCAGCCCGCGCCGCGACCGGCGGCCCCCGCGCCGCCGCTCGGGGACGGGCGGCGCCTCGAACCTGCTGGTCCGCAGCACCCCCTCGTCCTCCTCGTGCACCGGCAGCGGCCGGGGCACGGTGAGCGACCGGGGTATGACACTGGTCCGGTCCTCGCCGCTGTCATGCGCCTCGGCCAGCGCCTGCGGCGGTACGGCGTCCAGCTGCTCGGCACCGAGCGCACCGCGCGCCCGACGCACCAGGGCGAGCAGCGCGACCGCGTCGTACGGCCGCACCCCGGGGTCGCGCGCGGTGCCGAGGGCGACCAGCTCGTCCAGTTCGGGGGCCAGTCCCGGCACCACGGCGGACGGCGCCGGCACGTCCTCGTGCAGATGCTTGTAGAGGATCACCGCGGGCGAGTCCGCGTCGTGCGGCTTCTGCCCGGTGAGCATCTCGTAGAGCACGACACCGCACGCGTACACGTCGACGCGCGGATCGGCGGCCCCGCTCTCGACCTGCTCGGGCGCGAGATACGAGACCGTCCCGAGGACGGCGCCCGTGGTGCGGGTGGCCGAGTCCACGGACCGCACCAGCCCGAAGTCGGCGACCTTGACCCGCCCGTCGTCCCCTATCAGCACGTTCTCGGGCTTCATGTCCCGGTGCACGAACCCGGCGCGGTGCGCGGCGCCCAGCGCGGCCAGCACCGGCTCCAGGATGTCCAGCGCGGCCCGCGGCTGCAGCGCGCCGCGCTCGCGCAGCACGTCACGCAGGGTGCAGCCGGCCACGTACTCCATGGCGAGGTACACGTACGACCGGTCGGCCCCCTGGTCGAAGACCTGGACGACGTTCGGGTGGGCCAGCCGGGCGACCGACTTGGCCTCCAGGATGAACCGCTCGACGAAGGACGCGTCGACGGCGAGCGCCGGGTGCATCACCTTCAGTGCGAGGACGCGGTCCAGCCGGATGTCCAGGGCCCGGTACACCGTGGCCATCCCGCCGACGGCGATCCGCGCGTCGACGCGATAACGGCCGTCGAGCACCTGCCCGACGAGGGGGTCCTGAAGGGTCGTATCCACGCAGCGAGTGTACGAGCACCGGCTGACACCCCCACGGATGAGACCGCTTACCCCAGGGGACTGCAGCGCACCTGTGACGCTTCACACCCACCTGACATATCCCCCACACCCCGCAGCCGCCGACGCCGTTCGGCCCCTGGCTCCCACCCTCCCGCAGCCGCCGACGCCGCTCGGCCCCTGCGGGAGAGTCCCGCTTCTCGGCGGACGGGTTCGGGTGGTGCGTGGGTGGGAGAGCGGGCGGGAGTGGACCGGCGGTCAGAACGCAGGGCGCTCGAGGTCCAGCACGGCCAGGCCCTCCGCAGGAGACGACGCCTCCGCGAGGTACCGGCGCGGAATCCGCCCCGCCAGCCGCGCCAGCCGCCCCGCCTCCACCCCGGCCCGCATGGCGCAAGCCATCCGCTCGGGATCCCGCGCCCGCGTCACCGCCGACGCCAGCATCACCCCGGCACACCCCAGCTCCATCGCCAGCGCCGCGTCCGACGCCGTACCGGCCCCCGCGTCCAGGATCACCGGCACCCGCGCGTGCTCGACGATCAGCTGGAAGTTGTGCGGGTTGCGGATCCCGAGCCCCGACCCGATCGGCGACCCGAGCGGCATCACCGCGGCGCACCCCACGTCCTCCAGCCTGCGCGCCAGCACCGGATCGTCGTTGGTGTACGGCAGCACCGTGAACCCGTCGTCCACCAGCGTCTCCGCCGCGTCAAGCAGCTCGACCGGGTCCGGCAGCAGCGTCCGCTCGTCGGCGATGACCTCCAGCTTGACCAGCGAGGTCCCCAGCGCCTCCCGCGCCAGCCGGGCGGTCAGCACGGCCTCCCCGGCGGTGTGGCACCCCGCCGTGTTGGGCAGCACCCGGATCCCGAGCCGGTCGAGCACCGACAGCACGGATCCCCGTACCCCCGGGTCAACCCGCCGCATCGCGACCGTGGTCAGCTCGGTCCCGGACGCCACGAGCGCCCGCTCCAGCACCTCCAGGCTGGGCGCGCCTCCGGTACCCATGATCAGCCGGGAGGAGAAGGTCGTACCCCCGAGGACGAAGGGATCGTCGGCCACGGCGCTCAGCCCCCCTGCACGGCGGTCAGGACTTCCACGCGGTCGCCCTCGGCGAGCCCGGTCGCCGCCCACTGCCCGCGCGGCACGACGGTCTCGTTGACGGCCGCGGCCACCCCGGACGGCGCGGCCGTGAGCGACCGCACGAGGGTGTCGAGCGCGGTGCCCGCAGCGATCTCCCGGCGCTCCCCGTTGACGGAGACGGTGACGCAGACCTTCAGCCGTTCTGCGTTCGGCCGGTCTGGGTCGAGCCGGTCTGCGTTCGGCCGTTCTGCGTTCGGCCGGTCTGCGTCGAGCCGGTCCGCGGGGAGCCGGTCTGCATTCGGACGGTCCGCGTTCATACGGTCAGCGTTCATGCGGTCTGCTCCACGAGTCCGGCGGGAACGGCGTCGAACCGCTGCGGCGTGAACGGACGGGCCTCCGGCGGCAGCTCGCCGCCGGCCAGCAGCTCCGCCATCACGTCCCCCGTGACCGGCGTGAGCAGCACCCCGTTGCGGTAGTGCCCGGTGGCCAGCAGCAGCCCGTCCAGGCGGGTCGGCCCGAGCAGCGGCGCGTTGTCAGGGGAGCCGGGGCGCAGTCCGGCCCGGGTCTCGGTCAGCGGCAGCTCGGTGATCCCGGGCACCAGCTCGTGCGCGTCGCGCAGCAACTCGTACACGCCGCCCGCGGTGACCGTGGTGTCCCAGCCCAGCTCCTCGCTGGTCGCGCCGACGACCAGCTCGCCGTTCTCCCGAGGCACCAGGTAGACGTTCCCGCCGCGTACCACGGCCCGGACGGTCCGGCCGAGGAACGGCGCGTACCGCGCGGGCACGGTCAGCCGCAGCACCTGCCCCTTCACCGGCCGCACCGGCGGCAGCACCTCGTCCGGCACGCCCGCCAGCCGCCCGCTCAGGCTGCCGCCGGCGAGTACCACCTGGTCCGCGCCCAGCACCTCACCCGCACGGGTGCGGACACCGGCCGCCCGCTCCCGTACCAGCTCCAGGCGCTCCGCCCAGTCCCGGTGGAACACCACCCCGGCCCGCTCGCACGCGGCCACCAGTGCTCCTGCCAGCCGGCGCGGATCGATCTGGTGGTCGCCGTCCACCCGCAACCCGCCGCGCACGCCCGGCGCGAGCATCGGCTCCAGACGCCGGCACTCGCGCCCGGACAGCCACTCGGACTCCAGGCCCGACTGTTGCTGGAGGGCGTGCAGCTCGCGCAGCTGGGCCCGGTCGTCGGCGTCCAGCGCGACCGCGAGGGTGCCGCAGCGCCGGTAGCCGAGGTCATGGCCGGTGAGCTCGGTCAGCTCGGCGGCGAAGCCGGGATAGCGGCGCGCGGAAGCCAGGTTGAGCCCCAGCAGGGTCTGCTCGCCGTAGTGCAGCTCGGTGACCGCGGCCAGCATCCCCGCCGCGACCTGTGCCGCCCCGCCGCCGGGCCCGGGGTCGACCACGGCGGTGGCGAGCCCGCGTTGAGCCGCCCGCCAGGCCGTGACCAGGCCGATGATCCCGCCCCCGATGACGAGGACGTCGGACGTACGTGAGGACATGGGCGTCCAGCCCCTCCCTTCGCCGGCATGACCCGGATCAGGTTCGTACGGTCGGAGGCCGCCAGCCTCCCTCTCAGCCCGGTGCGTCCGGGCTCCCGCGTGTGCTTCACCGCCACCCTAGCCCGCCCGGCCGCGCCCTCGTAAGACGGCCTCGGGCGGCGCTGTGCATCAGGTCACCCGCCACGACCGCTGACTGACTCTTTGTCAGTTGTCTATCGTTCTTGTCTATGGTGATCAGGTGGACCAGGTGAGTGAGCAGACGCAGCTACGGGGCACGGCACAGACACGGCGCGTGGTCGTCGTGGGCGCGGGCATGGCCGGGGTGCAGACCGCCGTCGCCCTGCGGGAGCAGGGGTTCACGGGCGCCGTCACCCTGATCGGCGCAGAGCCGCACCAGCCGTACGACCGGCCGCCGCTCTCCAAGGCCGTGCTGCTCGGCACGTCGGAGGGGTCCGCGTTCGAGGTCGACTTCGAGACGCTCGGCATCGAGCTGGCGCTCGGCCGCGAGGCGCTGGGCGTGCGCCCCGCCGACCATGAGCTGGACACCGACGCCGGACCGGTGCCGTACGACGTCCTGGTCCTCGCCACCGGTGCCGAGCCGATCACGCTGCCCGGCACCGAGGGCGTGCCCGGCGTCCATCTGCTGCGCACCCTGGACGACGCCGAGCGGCTGCGGCCCGTGCTCGCCCGCCGGCACGACGTCGTGGTCGTCGGCGCGGGCTGGATCGGCGCCGAGTTCGCCACCGCGGCCCGCGAGGCCGGCTGCGCGGTGACCGTCGTGGAGGCCGCCGACCGGCCGCTCGCCGGAGCGCTCCCCGCCGAGGTCGCCGCGCCGATGGCCGCCTGGTACGCGGACAGCGGCACCGCACTGCGCACGCACGCGCGCGTGGCGGGCGTCGAGCCCGGCGCGGTGGTGCTCGACGACGGCTCGCGGCTGCCCGCGGGCGCCGTCGTGGTCGGGATCGGCGCCCGCCCCGCCACCGCCTGGCTGACCGGCTCCGGCATCGAGCTGGGCGCGCACCGCGACGTGCTGGCCGACGACCGCCTGCGCACCACCGTGCCCGACGTCTACGCGGTCGGCGACTGCGCCTCCTTCCCCTCCGGCCGCTACGGCGAGCGCCTGCTGGTCCACCACTGGGACAACGCCCTCCAGGGCCCGCGCACGGTCGCCGCCAACATCCTGGGCGAGACCGACGCCGTCTACGACCCCGTCCCGTACTTCTGGTCCGAACAGTTCGGCCGCTTCGTCCAGTACGCCGGCCACCACGCCGCCGCCGACCGGCTGATCTGGCGCGGCGATCCGGCCGGCCCCTCCTGGAGCGTCTGCTGGCTCCGCGAGACCCGCCTGGTAGCCCTTCTGGCGGTAGGCCGTCCTCGGGATCTGGCGCAAGGACGGCGCCTGATCGAGGCGGGGCGCCACATGGACGCCGAGGCACTGGCAGACCCTGGGCGTCCCTTGAAGGATGCGACGTACGGCTGAGCGGCGCCCCGTGAGGGGCGCGGGGAACTGCGCGACCAGCCCCGACGGCGCCGCACCCGGACGACCACCCATCGCGGCCCACCCGACGTTGCGCCTACCCTTGACCCCGTGACCGAGATTGACGCAAAGATCGATGCTCTCGTCCCCGCCTGGCTCACCCTCCCCGACATCGCAGAGATGATGGACGTCGAGGTGACGCGCGTGCGGCAGCTGGTCAAGGAGGGCCAGCTCATCGCCGTCCGCCGCGGTGAGAACAGGGCACTGCACGTCCCCGCCGCCTTCATCGACGGGGACAAGGTGGTCAAGGGCCTCTCCGGGACCCTGACGCTCCTGCGGGACGACGGCTTCACGGACGAAGAGATGCTGGAGTGGCTCTTCACTCCCGACGCCACCCTGCCCGGCACCCCCGCGCAGGCGCTCAGCGAGAATCGCGGCACGGAGGTGAAGCGCCGCGCCCAGGCGCTCGCCGTCTGAGGCGACCAGTACCGACACCACGGGGGACCACCGATGACCGACACCGCCCGCGCCCGGCTGGCCGACGCCCGGCTCTACCTGTGCACGGACGCCCGCACGGAGCAGGGCGACCTCGCCGCGTTCCTGGACGAGGTCCTGGCGGGCGGTGTCGACATCGTGCAGCTGCGCGACAAGGGCATGGAGGCCGCCGAGGAGCTGGAGCACCTCGCGGTCCTCGCCGACGCCTGCGCCCGGCACGGCAAGCTGCTCGCGGTCAATGACCGCGCGGACGTGGCCCACGCGGCCGGCGCCGACGTGCTCCACCTCGGCCAGGGCGACCTGCCGGTCCCCGCCGCGCGGGCGATCCTCGGCCCGGACGTCCTGATCGGCCGCTCCACGCACGCCGAGTCCGAGGCCGCCGCGGCCGCCGTGCAGGACGGCGTGGACTACTTCTGCACCGGTCCCTGCTGGCCCACCCCCACCAAGCCCGGCCGCCCCGCCCCCGGCCTCGGCCTGGTGCGGTACACCGCCGCCCTGGGCACCGACCGCCCCTGGTTCGCCATCGGCGGCATCGACCTGGGCAACCTCGACCAGGTGCTGGACGCGGGCGCCCGCCGGGTGGTCGTGGTCCGCGCGCTCACCGCGGCCGACGACCCGGGCGCGGCGGCGGCCGAGTTCGCCAAGCGGCTGCGCTCGCGGTGACGCGCGGTCCCGTGGTCCGAAAACATGTCCAGTATCCGGACGTGAGGTCGGCAATTCGGGCAAATATCCCGAGTTCGGTTGGGTGACCGTCCAGCCCTGACTAACCTGCGGGTATGGCCCTCGGAACCGCGTCCACCCGGACGGACCGCGCACGCACCGTGAGCGACATGCTCGCCACCGGCAAGACCACGTACTCGTTTGAGTTCTCGGCGCCGAAGACCCCCAAGGGTGAGCGGAACCTGTGGAGCGCGCTCCGGCGGGTCGAGGCGGTCGCCCCCGACTTCGTCTCCGTGACCTACGGGGCCGGCGGCTCCACCCGCGCGGGCACGGTCAAGGAGACCCAGCAGATCGTCGCCGACACCACGCTCACCCCGGTCGCCCACCTCACCGCGGTCGACCACTCGCTGGCCGAACTGCGCAACATCATCGGCCAGTACGCGGACGCCGGGATCCGCAACATGCTCGCGGTGCGCGGCGACCCGCCCGGTGACCCGATGGGCGAGTGGGTGGCGCACCCGCAGGGGCTGACCTACGCGGCCGAACTCGTCCGCCTCATCAAGGAGTCGGGCGACTTCTGCGTGGGCGTCGCCGCCTTTCCCGAGATGCATCCCCGCTCCGACGACTGGGACACCGACGTCCGGCACTTCGTCGACAAGTGCCGCGCGGGCGCCGACTACGCCATCACGCAGATGTTCTTCCGGCCCGAGCCCTATCTTCGCCTTCGCGACTCGGTCGCCGCGGCCGGCTGCCGGACTCCGGTCATCCCGGAAATTCTGCCGGTCACCAGTGTGAAGATGCTGGAACGGCTGCCCAAACTCAGCAACGCGACCTTCCCGGACGCCCTGAAAGAGCGGATCCTCACAGCCAAAGACGATCCGGCGGCGGTACGCTCCATGGGCATCGAGTACGCCACGGAGTTCTGCGCCCGGCTACTGTCCGAGGGAGTGCCCGGACTGCACTTCATCACGCTGAACAACTCCACGGCGACGCTGGAGATCTACGAGAACCTGGGCCTGCACCATCCCCCGCAGGCCTAGACCGGCCGCACCGGAGTACGACACACTGCGTAGCGGTCACTGGAGGAGGGGCGTACATGGGCTGGACGGTCCTCTACGTAGCATTCGGCATCGTCGCACTGTGGTTGCTCGGCGAGGTCCTGCTGCAGTACAAGGCGCGGCTGCGCTGGCGGCTGCTCGCCTTCGTCGGCTTCCTCGGGGTGGTCTTCGGTGTCCTGATCCCGTCCGTGATCGTCATCGGCGTGGGCGCGATCGCCTTCGCGGTCGGCCAGACCTACGTCACGCTGTCGTTCCGCCGGGGCTTCGAGGCCGGCTGGGCCGTCAAGCGCCCCGGTGCGGAGGGTGACGGCGGCGGCCTGACCAAGCGCCGCCGCGGCGAGCCCGACGAGGACCCCGGCCCGGCGGCCACCGACCCGGAGGCGGCCGACGCCGCCTACACCGAGCAGCGCGCCGCCTACGCCATGGACGGCGGCGATCCGTCCTTCGGCGGCGACGACTACGACCGCGACGACGTCTTCACCCCGGCCGCCCGCACCATGGAGCCCGGCGCGAACGAGTCCACCGCGGTGTACGAGCCGCAGCCGCTGCCCGACGACACCGGCTCCTACGGCGTCTACCGCGACTCCGGCTACGCCGCGACGGGCGACCAGCGGGCCGCCTACGCGACCGCCGGCCAGGACCAGGCGTACGCCGCCCAGGGCAGCGACCAGAACTACGCCTACGACTACTCCGGGTACGGCCAGCAGCAGTACGGCTACGACACGAGCGGCGGCCAGCAGGGTTACGCCAACTACTCCGACCCGTACATCGGCCACCAGACCTACGGCGGCGGGTACGACCAGTCCGCGTACGGCACCCAGCAGTACGACCAGCAGGGCTACGCCCAGGGCCAGTACGGCACCGGCGGCTACGGCGAGACCCCGGCCGGCGGGGTCTGGGTCCCGCAGCAGCGCGCCGACGAGACCTACGGCGGCGAGCAGCCGTACCCCTACCAGGGCGACGACCAGGGGCAGGGCCAGCAGCAGGGCCACCAGGGAAACGGGTACGACGAGCAGCAGTACCGTTTCTGAAGCGCCGCCGCCGCGCCCGGCTCACTGCGAGCCGCGGAACTGCGGTCCCTCCACGATCAGTCCGGCCACCAGCGCCCCCGACATGCCCGCGTGGGCGAGCCCGCCACCGGGATGCGACCAGCCGCCCGCGGTGAACAGGCCAGGCAGCGCCGTGGTGTTGGACGGGTGCAGCACACCGTCCGCCGCGGCCAGCGCCGGTGGTGGCACCGCACCGCCGGTGGCGCCCGTCTCCCGCTCGGTGTCCAGGGGGGTGCGGACCTCGCGCCACAGCAGCCGCTCGCGCAGCCCCGGCACCGCACGCTCGGCGGCGGCCGCCATCCGGTCCGCGAACGCGTCGGCCGCCCCCGGCGCCGCCCAGCTGTACTCCGCCGCCGACGGCACCGTCGCCGTCACCACCACGGACTCGTGGTCCGCGTCGGGACGCTGGGCCGGGTCGCCCGGCCGGTCCACCACGACCGTCGGCCGGTCCGGCAGCTCTCCGTGCGCGAACTCGGCCAGGTCGCCCTCGGCATCGGGGGAGTGCACCACCGTGCGGTGCACGGCGCCCGGCTCCCGCGCACCGCGCAGCGCCAGACACAGGACCACCCGGCCCGGCCGGCGGCCCTCGGGCTCCGGGCGCACGTCCCGCGCGCCGTACAGCTCCCTGCCCCCGGCCAGGCCGACCAGCCGCCACGGACCCGTGCCCACGACGAAGTCCGCCTCCGCCACCGTGCCCCCGGCCAACTCCACGCCCGCCGCCCGGCCGTCCTTCTCCAGGACCCGCGCGACCTCGGCGCCGAAGACGAACTCGACCCGCCGCCGCAGGCACCGCTCGTACACCGCGCGCGCCAACTCCCGTATGCCACCGCGGACATACCAGGTGCCGAAGGCGTGCTCCAGGTAGGGCAGCACGGCCGCGCTCGCCGGGGCGGTCCCGGGATCGAGACCGTACGCGAGCGCGTAGCCGTCCAGCAGCTGGGACAGCCGCGGGTCACGCAGCTCCCAGGCGCCGATCTGGTGCAGGGTGCTCGCCCGGCGCGTGCGCAGCAGGCGCTTGTGCGGGACCGACGGGTACGGCTCGCGCTCGGCCAGCACCTGCCAGTCGGGCCACAGCGGCTCCTCCAGGAGCGGGCGCCGGGTGCGGTCCCAGGTCTCCCGGGCCCGCACCAGGAAGTCGCCCCAGCGCTGCCCGGCGCCCGGCCCGAGGGCCTCGTCCAGGGCGGTGACGACACCCGCGCGGGACGCGTTCGGCAACGACACCTCGGTGCCGTCCGCGAAGACGTGCCGGGCCGACGGGTCGACCTGGACCAGCTCGACGCACTCCTCCAGCGGTTCCCTGCCGGTCTTGACGAACAGATCGCGGTAGACGGCGGGCAGCGGCAGCAGCCCGGGGCCGGTGTCGAAGGCGAACCCGTCGCGTTCGAACCGGCGCACCCCGCCGCCGTACGTCTCCGTGCGCTCGTACACCGTCACCCGGTGGCCCGCGACGGCCAGCCGGGCGGCCGCCGCCATGGCGCCCATCCCGGCGCCGATCACCGCAATCCGTCCCATGCCCGCGACTTTATCGACCGCCACCGACAGTCCGGTCCGGCGGGCCGTCAGCCGGGCGGCGGTGCCGCCTGTGCCGAGAGCCGCCGTTCCTCGCGGCGCTGGGCGCGGCGGCGCCAGAACCGCCGGATCCGGGAGACCAGGAACACCAGCACGGTCAGGCCGGTCGCCAGCAGGACCGCCGCGATGATCGCCGCCGCCAGCGGATGGAACATCGCGAACGTCACGATCCCGGCGACCCCGAGGTCCTCCGCGAGGCTCGTCACGATGTTGCTGAACGGCTCCGGCGAGGTGTTGATCGCCATCCGGGTACCGGCCTTCACGGTGTGGCTGGCCAGTGCCGTGGAACCGCCGACCAGCCCGGCCACCACGTCGTTGACCGAGCCGCTGTGCCCGGCGAGCAGCGCACCGACCCAGGCACCCGCCACCGGCCGCACCACCGTGTGCACGGAGTCCCACACCGAGTCGACGTACGGGATCTTGTCGGCGACCGCCTCGCACAGGAACAGCACGCCGGCGACGATCAGCACCTCGGGGCGCTGCAGCGTCTCGGGGACGTCGTCGCTCAGGCCCGTCGCGCCGAAGAGGCCGAGCAGCAGCACCACCGCATAGGCGTTGATTCCGCTGGCCCAGCCGCTGGTGAAGACCAAGGGGAGTACCGACACGGACGCGATCGTAACCAGTCGGCGGCCGTACGTCCTGGGCCCGTGCGCGCACGGCTGAGTACGCGTACCCAGGCGGTGAGATGAGTATCCGCGCGGATGGGCCGCGACCTGCGTCGACGACAGAGTTGAGGCACGGAGAAGGGGCGCGCGGTCCGGCACCGCCGACACGGGGCGGCGGAACGGCGACCGCGCCCCCGACCGTTCCTTCCGCCGACTCGTGTCGGCGGAAGCGAGACACGGGGGTGCACGACAGGCGCCGGTCCGACGGCGGCCCGCGGG
>NZ_JBFAXI010000114.1:0-27265 GCF_040680735.1 Streptomyces sp. NPDC051987
CCGCCACGAACGCAAGGCCGTCCACTTCCTGGCCTTCACCAGCATCGCCTGCACCCTCATCTGCTACCGCCGACTCGCCAAATGAGATGACCTCTAAGGCCCGCAGGGCGTGGAAATATCAGGCACTTGTGCCGACTGTAGTCAATGTCGAGATTCCGCAATACTAGAACCAGCATCCGCGAAATGTCGGGCGGCCCGTTGAGCGCCGGTGCGGAACCGGCCGCGCGGCCTCTGCCGACTCCTACGCAGAGCTCGTGTCGACACCGTCAGTCGTCGGACATGGGCTGTTCTGCCGGCAGTGCGGCGAGTGCGGCGGCGAGCTTGCCCCGGCCCGTGACGCCGAGGCGTGGATAGATGCGGTACAGGTGTGCTCCGACGGTGCGGTGCGAGATGAACAGGCGCTGGCCGATCTCCCGGTTGCTCAGCCCCTGGGACGCCAGCACGGCGATCTGCATTTCCTGCGCGGACAGCTGCTCCCCGCTGCTCGCGTGCCGTCGGCCGCTCGACTCGCCGGTGGCCCGCAACTGCTCGCGGGCCATCTCGGCCCAGGGCTGCGCGCCGACCCGGTCGAACTCGGCGCGGGCGAGCCGAAGCGGGTGCCGGGCGTCGACATTGCGGCGTTGGCGGCGCAGCCAGCGGCCGTGGTGCAGCCGGAGCCGGGCGCGGGACAGGGGCCAGTCGGCCGGCAGTGCGGCCACGGCCGCGGTGTACCGCTGCTCCGCGGTGTCGTCCGGAGCCAGCACCGCGTCGGTATAGGCGTGCGCCACCACCATCATGTCCGAGGGCAGCCGTCCGGCCAGCTCCGGCAGGTCGGCCAGCAGATCCCGGGCCTGCCGCACGGTGCCCGCGGCGACCGCGGCATCCGCCAGGTCCGGCGCGAGCAGCCAGCGGCTCACCGAATGGTAGTGCAGATCCGCGGGATCGAAGGCGCGCGCCAGAAGGTCGTACGCCTCGGCCGGACGGCCGCCGAAGAGCGCGAGCAGGCCGTCGGTCTGCTGTGCCATCACGGTGACGAACGGCATTCCCGGGAACAGGCCGTGCGTGCGCAGTTCGCCGGTCGTCCGCGCTGCCTGCTCGGTCTCCCCGCGCAGCGCCGCCACCAGGCCAGCCGTGGCCTTCAGTCCCAGCCAGACGATCCACTCCCCGGTCTCCTCGGCCAGGGCCAGCCCTTCGGCGGACTCCTCGCGAGCCCGCTCCAGTTGACCGAGGTAGACCTGCGGCCAGCTGGCGGCCAGTGATCGGGCGAGCAGACCGAGCCGGCCCTGCGCACGCCAGGCCGCAGCCGCCGCCGCGAGGTACCGGACGGCGCGGCCGACGTCGCCCGTCACCATCGCTCCGCTGCCGAGGAAGTGCAGGATCCGGCCGTCCTGATGGTCCGCTCCGACGGAGTCGAGCCGCGCGATCACGTCGGCTCCGTGCCGGTACGGCTCGGTGTACGCCCGCACGGCCAGCACGTGGGGGGCGTTCGGATCGGGGTTCCATCGATCAAGTTCCGCTGCGGCCCGCGCGCGCACCTGCGCGTCGCCGTCCTGGAAGAAGCACCGTGCGCTGGCCCGCCACAACAGGTTCTCCGCGACGTCTCCGGCTCCCGCGTCGAAGGCTCCGGCCGCCGCGGTGACCATGTCCTGGATCCGTCGCTCCGGCTCGCCCGGTTCGAAAGCGGCACTGTCCGACACCACCATCAGGCGAGCCCGGTCGACCGGGTCCAGCACGCCCATGTCCACGCGGTCCAGCAGTGCCTGGGCGCTGATGCGGTGGTTGATCTCGCTGGACAACTCGGCCGCCCGGACCAGGATGCCGGTCCGGCGCCGCGCATCGAGGACGAGGTCGGCCGCCTGACGCAGCGCCGGGACGGCAGCGGCCGCCTTCCCCCCGGCCTGCGCGGCATCGGCGAAACACTCGAGCCGGGCGGCCAGTTCCTCATCCGGCCCGATCGTGGCCGCTGCCTCGTGGGCGAGTTGGCGCTCGGGGGTGTGGTCCAGCGCCGACGCGAGGGTGCGGTGGGTGGCCAGCCGATCGGCGAGCGTCGCGTGGGTGTAGATCGCCGTGCGCATCAGCGGATGGCGGAACTCGGCGGTGAAACCGGCCAGGGTGACCAGATCCGCGTCGATCGCCTCCTGCACCGCGTCGACGGAGACCGCCGAGCCGCAGAGGCGGCTCGCCAGCTCCAGCAGGAGGTTCAGGGGCGCGGCCGGCTCGGCGGCGAGGACCAGGAGCAGCGTGCGGCACTCCCGGCTCACGGAATCGGTACGGGCTGAGAACGCGTCCTCCAGCCGCTGGGTCAGCGGGAGGTCGTCCAGTTGCGCGGTCACGCCCTGCACGGCCTTGGGCAGCTCCACCAGGGCCAGCGGGTTGCCCGCGGCACGGTCCAGGATGAGCGCCCGCACCGGCGGCGGCAGGTCGGGCGCGACGGCGTCGAGCAGCTCGGCAGCGGCAGGCCGGCTGAGCGGCGGCAGCGGAAGGTCCCGGTGTCCGTACGACTCGGGGTACTGGACCCGGGCGCCGGCGATCACCTGTATGGCGAGGTCATGGGTGCGCCGGGCGACGAACTTGAGCACGTCCCGGCTGGAGGAGTCGATCCACTGCAGGTCGTCCACCAGCAGCAGGAGCGGCTGAAGGCTGGCCTCGTCGGCGAGCAGTTCCAGCACGGCCAGTCCGACCCGGTAGATCTCCGGCTCGGTGTCCCGGGCACCGAACGCCGCGCTCAGCGCCAGCCGGTGCGGATCCGACAGGTCCTTCATGCCACGGGCGACCGGCCGCAGCAGCATCTGCAGTGCGGCGAACGGCAGCCACTGCTCGGGCTCCACACCGGAGGTCCGCAGCACCTTGAAGCCGCTGTCGGCGGCCTCGGCCCCGACCGTGCGCAGCAGAGCCGACTTGCCGAGACCGGCGGCGCCGTGGACCAGCACCGCACCGCCGTGCCCGGCCGCAGCGTCCGCGAGCACCCCTCGCAGGGTGCGCAGCTCCTCGTCCCGCCCGATCACACGCGTGCGGGTCCCACCGTCTGTGGAGGTCGCGACATCTCCGTCCCGGCACGCGCCCCTGCGGCATGCTCAGGCGCCGGACGTCCGCTCTTCGGCACGGCAAGCAGGGGGCACAGCACGTGAAGCTTCTCTCCGCCAGGGACTTTGTTCCGCTCACCATCCTACTCGTCAGGCGCGGGCCACTCGCGGGTGCGGCTCAACCAGCCGTCTCCAGGTCCGGAAAGGCTCTCTCCTCCCCCAGTGGCACGACGTCGAAGGTGCACTTCAGGAATTCGTCGACCACCACTGCGGACGCTGCCACGACGAACGACTCCCCACCGGACCGGAACGACAGGTACACCAGCCCATGGCCTCGGATCTCGTCGGGCCAGATCTGCACGTCGCCGAAACCGTCGAGCCGCTGCCGGCCGGAGGCCAGGAGTTCGCGGCCGAACTCCCACTCGATCACCACGTCACTACCCGCGTTGAACGCCATGAACACCGAGTACGGCTCCGCCCTGCTGTAGCGGAAATCCGTCACGACCGGCATCGGCGCCTCCTCTTCGAGGATGGCCACGACCGTTCGACATGTCACCGGCTCGGGCTCGACGTCCCACCTCGCCCGGCCGTCGGACCGGTGCCCGCCGGGCTTGTGAGCACAGCCTGGCTCGTCATCGGTGTCGAAGGCCTTGCCGCTCATGCTGCGTCCTCTCTCGTCTCCCGTCACGACGGCCGCCGATCGCGTCCACATAACCGTGAAGTCGACCGGGTCACCACGAGCCTGGGACGGGCCGGGACGCAATGCATCAGTCAAGTGACTGCGAGGGCACCCCGGCCGCCATGTGAGACCGACTCAAGTGAAACCGCATTGAATGTGCGGCGGGCGCACTGCCCAGACCCGTCTCCTCTCTGCGCTCTCCACGCGCACCGCCCCACTCACCCGAGATAGTATTGACCGATACGATTACGAGTGAGAAGATCCTCGAGATGCCGAGCAGTTAGGGGTGCAGGCAATCATGGATGTCTACGAGGCTGTCGCAAGCCGGCGCGCCGTGCGGGGATTCACCGGCCGGCAGGTACCCCGGGAGGTGCTGGAGCGCGTGCTGTCCGCCGCGGCCTGGGCGCCGTCCGGCTCGAACCTCCAGCCGTGGCACGTCTACGTACTGGCAGGCCGCCCCCTGGCCGAGCTGAAGAAGCGTGCCGGCGAACGCATAGCCGCGAGCGACCCCTGGGACGAGCCGGAGTACGAGCAGTACCCCGCAGCCCTCCCCAGCCCTTACCAGGAGCGCCGGTCCGCGTTCGGCGAGCAGCGCTACGGCGCGCTCGGCATTCCGCGTGCGGACCTGGAGGCGCGGCAGCGGGCCGCCGCCGCGAACTGGGACTGCTTCGGGGCACCCGCCGCCCTGTTCTGCTACGTCGACCGGCGCATGGGCCGACCCCAGTGGTCGGACCTGGGCATGTATCTGCAGTCCGTGATGCTGCTGCTCCGCGCCGAAGGGCTGCACAGCTGCCCGCAGATGGCCTGGGCGAAGTATCACAGGACCGTCGCGGAGGTCCTGTCACCTCCGGATGCACTCCTACTCTTCTGCGGCATGTCGATCGGGCACGAGGACCTCGGGGCGAGCCGACCTCGGATCGGCCGGGCGCCCCTTGAGGAGACCGTCACGTTCGTCGGCGGCTGACCCGTCGGCGCGGGCGATCGACGCGCGCCGGAGTCAGGGACGGTGGGGGCTGGGGGGCTGGTTCCAGGACAGCAGCTTGTCGGGATTGAGGATGACCCATACCTGCGCGACACGGTGTTCGGCGATGTCGAGGCTGACGACGGCGGCGACCTGGCGGTCGTAACGGGCGATGAGGCCGGTACGCCCGTTGACGGAGTGGGTGGTCAGGGTGGTGCGCGGGTGGCGGCCCAGGAGTGTCAGCAGGCTGCGGGCGACCTGACGGCTGCCGTGTACCGGCCTGCTCAGCGCGCGGACCTTGCCGCCGCCGTCGAAGAACGCCGTGGCGTCGGGACACAGCAGCGCCTCGAGCAGTTCGGCATCCTCGTCCGCACAGGCCTGGCAGACGGCGCGGGCGAGCAGATCCTCCTCACCGGGAGGGGTGGCGCGCGAGCGCTGCATCCGAAGGCTGCGGCGGGCACGGTCGGCGAGCTCGGCGCACTCGGGCTCCGGGCGTCCCACGATGTCGGCCACCGTGCCGGAGGACATCCCGAAGACGTCGTTGAGGACGAACGCCGCCCGTTCGGCCGGTGACAGGGAGTCCAACGCGTTCAGCAGAACCCGGCTGACCTCCTCCGCCAGGCCCTCCCGAGCCTCCACGGCGCCTCCTGGTTCCGTGGGCCGGTCCCGGTCCGCCGCGCTTTCTGACCCGCCGGCCACGCCACGACGGGGACGGGCGAGCAGGCCCAGGCAGATCCCGCCCGCCGTCTTCGTCAGCCAGTGCCGGGGGGTCCTGATCCGGCCCCGCTCCGCGTCGGAGAGCCCGTACCACCGGCGGTAGCTCTCACCGACCACGTTCTCCGCCTCGCGGGAGTCGCCCAGCATCCAGTAGGTGACTTCCAGCAAGTGCCGCCGCTCGTCGAGCAGTTCCCCGACCGGCAACGCGTCAGCGTCAGCGTCGTCCATACGGCTCTCTCCCCCTCACCAGGCACAGCCCGACCAGACCCTCATGTCCCTCGGCTCAATCCTCTGACCGGGCATGCACGCGCCGTGTGACATCGGCCGTCTCCCACGGGCGCGCAAGTCGGAAAATCCTCCGCCGCGAGACCATCTCGTCACACAGGCCGGGGGCAACCGGTCTTCCCTCACGCCGATGTGACACGAACGTCGAGAGGGAGGGCCTGACTGTGCTCGTTGTTCCGGATCCGAAGGTCGTCAGAGGACTGCTGACCCGGTACGCGTGCCTGCGGATCGCGCTCGCCGAGAACGAGGGGCGGGACAGGAGGAGCGAACTCGAGGACGTGAGCTACACGCTGTGCATCACGATGGGTACCCGGACCGTGGACGAGGCGATAGTGGCCGCGGACACGCTGCTCGTGGCGCGGGCCGGGCAGGGCGGCGCACCGGAGCCGGACGCCGTGGCCGGTGTGCCGACGGCCCCCTGACCCAACGTGGTCATCACCGGGCGTGGTCACACCGTGCCGTCGTCCGCGGGGTGGGCGAACCGGGTCAGCAGTGCCGTCAGCTGGGCGCGCTCGGCGGGCTCCAGACCGGCCACCAGGCCCTCGGCCCGCGGCTGCGCCGCCACGTGCGCCGCATCGAACAACTCGACACCCCGCGGCGTGATCTCCACCGACCGAACGCGCCGGTCCCCCGGAACCGGCTTGCGCACGGCCAGCCCCATCCGCTCCAGGTCGTCCACCACCCTCATGACACCCGCCTTGTCCGACCCCGTCGCCGGACCCAGGTCCCGCTGCACGGTCGGCCCCCGGTCGACCAGCACCAGCAACACCGCGAAGTGCCGCAACTCGATCCCCAGCGGACGCAACGCCTCCGTCATCACCCCGGCCACCCGCCAGTGCGCCCGCCGCAACAGCAGTCCGAGCGCGAAAGGCGAGGCGTCCCCGGGACGATCGGTCGCTCGGGAGGCCGACGAGGGGTGAGGAGTACCGGCTGTCACAGCTCCACGCTACCAGCTGTCCGCTCACCCGATACCGTAGCGTTTGACACAGAACGATGAGCGGGTCCGCGGCACGACAACTGCGACCCAGGCGACACCAGGCTTCGATGTCACACCGCGGCGGGCTGTCCGGTCAGTAGTGCGTACCAGCACTTCTGCAAGGAGGACCCATGGACGCACGCCTCAACTACTACGGCAATCCCCTCGCGGGCAAGGTGCTCAAGCACCTCGTCTCGGCCAGCAAGGCACTGTCCGACTCAACGCTGCCGGCCACCGTCCAGTACCTGGTGGAGATCCGCGCCAGCCAGATCAACGGCTGCGGCTTCTGCACGGACATGCACACCAAGGAGGCCACCCACGCGGGGGAGACCTCCGCGCGGCTCAACCTGGTCGCCGCCTGGCGGGAGGCGACGGTCTTCACCGAGGCCGAGCGCGCCGCGCTGGAACTGGCCGAGCAGGGCACCCGCGTGGCGGACGCGGCCGGTGGGGTCACCGCCGAGGCCTGGGCGAACGCAGCCAAGCACTTCGACGAGGACCAACTCGCCGCGCTGACCAGCCTGATCGCCATCATCAACGCCTACAACCGCATCAACATCATCACCCAGCAGCCCGCCGGCAGCTACCAGATCGGCATGTTCGGCTGACCAGGAAGCCGGGGGCCGGACGCCGGACGCCGGACGCCGGGACACAGCCGGGCACGGACGATCCCCGTCCCGCCACCGGTGCCTCCGGGGCGCAGGACGATGTTCCGGCGCCTGCCACGGGCGAGCATCCGCGCGCTCTGTCTTCGCCGCAGACCAACTCGTTGTGAGCCTGGAACCGCCGACGCGGGTTCATCCGTTCCAGGCCGTTATCTGGAGGTAGCACCATGCACGACATGCACTCAGGGGACGGATTCGGACCGAAGATGCTGGCGGACGTCAAGCCGCCCTTCGTTCCCGAGGGCGCTTCGGGGATGACCGTCCTCGTCGAGTGGGCTCCGGGGGACCCGGGGACTCCTCCGCACCGCCACTCGGGGCCGTGTTTCGGGTACGTCATCGAGGGGGCGGTCCGGTGGGAGCTCGAAGGCGAGCCGGAACGTGTGATCAAGGCCGGTGAGACGTTCTGGGAGCCGGGCGGTGAGGTGATCCACTACCAGAACGGCAACGCCTCCTCGGAGGAGCCGGCCAAGTACATCGTGTTCATGATGTGCGCACCGGGCCAGCCGATGCTCACGCTGGTCGACGACGAGGAACTGGAGAAGCGGGCCCACCTGCGCGCCCCCCGCCCCGCGGAGTGATCCGCCGGCTCCCGAGGCTCCCGAGGAGGGCCGCGGCCGGCCGCCGCGTGGCAGGGGACCGGCGTTGAGGGCACCCAGGGCCTGCGGCATGCTTGCCTCATGCGCAGCACTGACCCCACGGGGCACCTGGACCCCGGGCGTGGGGACCAGGCCGGGACCGGGCTGCGCCTCCGTGGCCGGGACCGTGAGATCGCGGCCGTCCGAGAGGCTCTGGTGGCGGTGCGCGGCGGACGGGGCGCCTGCGTCGTCGTGGAAGGAGCACCCGGCGTCGGCAAGAGCCGGCTCCTCGCGGAACTGGACGAGCGGGCCCGACGCTGCGGGTTCGACGTGGTCTCCGTACGGGCAGACGAGTTCGATCAGTACGCGGCGGGAGCCGCCCTCCAGTCGGCCCTGCAGGCCCACGACGGTTCTCCCCGGGCTGCGGCGGGCCTGGACGACCAGCGGCTCCGGCTGCTGGACAGCATCGCGGACGCGCTGGAGGACCGGGCCCAGCGCGCCCCGGTGCTCGTGCTCGTGGACGACGCGCAATGGTCCGATCCGGCCACGCTCTTCGCGCTGCGCACGCTGCCCGGACGACTGGCCGCCTCGCGGATCCTGTGGGTGCTGGCGGTGCGGTCGGAGACCGAGCGCCCGACCGTGGCCAGGGTGCGGGAGGACCTGGAGCGCCTCGGCGCCCGGTGGCTGACGCTCGGCCCGCTGCCCCAGCGGGAACTGGAACACATCGCTGCCGACGTGCTCGGGACGGAACCGTCCACCGATCTGGCCAGGCTGCTGCGAGGGGTCGCCGGCAATCCGTTCCTCGCGATCGAACTGGTGCGCTCCTTCCCCGGCCCGGAGGCCGCCGAAGCAGCGGCGGGCGCAGCGGACCGCCTGTACCGCGACATTCCCGCCGCCTTCGGTCAGAGAGTCGCCGCACGTCTGCACCAGCTGCCCGAGGACGCCGTCCGCCTCGTCCAGATCGGCTCCGTCCTCGGCCGCGAATTCGACTTCGGGACGGCCGCCCGCATGCTCGGCAGGCAGGTCGGCAGCCTGCTCTCCGGCGTGGAAGCCGCACTGAACAGCGGCCTGCTCTCGGCGGACGGCCCGCGACTCGCCTTCCGCCACGACCTCCTGCGCCAGGCCGTGCACGAGAACCTGCCGCCGGCCGTGCGGGCCGCGCTGCACCGGGAGGCCGCCGAGAGCCTGCGCGCCGACGGGGCACGGTCGGCGGAGGTGGCCTGGCATGTCGTCATGGCGGGCGGCCCGGTGGACGACGACGCCGTGACCAGGCTGCACACCGCCGTACGGGAACTGTCGTCGACGGCCCCCGACGCCGCCGCGGACCTGGCCCGGCGGATCGCCGGTCTGCTGCCCCCGCGCGACCGGCGCCGCGTCGGTCTGCTCACCGACGCCGCCGAGTACCTCGGCCGGACCCGCCGGGTCCACGAGGCGCTCGAACTGGTCGACACGACCCTGTCGGACGGTCTGGAGCCGACGCAGGAGGCGAACCTGCGCCTGGTGGCCGCCGAGATACACCAGGCCGCGGGCGACGACGCGGCCGCCATGACCCACCTCCAGCAGGCCCTGGACCTCCCCGCGCTGCCGCACGAACTGCGGGTCCTGCTGCTGAAGACCCAGGCGACGGGCCATGTGTACCTCGGGAACATCACGGCTGCCGAGCGGACGGACACCGGCCTGGTCGGGGCCTCCTACCGGAGCGACGATCCGGCCGTCGTCGTCAGCGTCATGGTGTTCCAGTCGCAGACGTCCTTCTACCGCGGGCGCCTCGGCCGGGCGCTGGAGCTCGCCGAGGCCGCCACCGCACGCGCCCGTGCCGAGCCCGCCGTGCCCCACCTGAGGCCCCCGCGCATTCCGGCGCTGTGGCTGGCCACGGTACTGACCAGCACCGACCGGCTCGCCGACGCCGAGCGGGTGCTGCGTGAGGGCCAGCACGAAGCGGAGGCGCTGGGCCTCGGCTGGTCACTTCCGCACTGGCACGCCCGCCGTGCCTGCGCCCTGCTCGAACAGGGCGCGCTGGACGACGCGGCTGTGGAGGCCGAGGCCGGTCTGGCGGTGGCAGGCGACCTCGAGATCACCCAGCCGGATCCGCAGGCCCGTGCCGTGCTGGCACTGGTGGAGATCAGGCGCGGCGACCTCGCCAGGGCAGGGGAGCATCTCCGCGCGGCCGAAGCCGGCTCCGCCGGGAACGCGCGGCGGTACGCCCTGTGGGTGTCGCTCGCGCGCGCCTGCCTGGCGGACGCTGAGGGCAGCGGCCAGGCAGCCGCAGCGGCGTTCGCCGACGCCTTCGAGGACACCGAGCCGACGCGGCTGCTCACCCTCCCGCCGTCCCACTGGGCCGCCATCGCGCGTATCGCGCTGCGCGGCGGGGCACCGTCGGTCGCGCAGGCCGTGTCGAGCGCGCTGAGCACCCTGACCGCCCGGGACGACGGCCAGGAGATCTGCGCGGCCGTCCGTGCCCACGTGGACGGTCTGCTCCGCGGCGATCCCCGTGCACTCGCGTCCGCCGTCGCCGGCTACCGGAGCACCGGCAGGCGACTGGCTCTGGCCGCGGCCTGCGAGGACCTCGGCGAGCTCATGGCCGCCTCGGCCGATACCGCGGAGGCGATCCGCTGCCTGGAAGAGGCGGGCCGGCTGGCGTCGGCCTCAGGAGCCGGGGGCGATCACGAGCGGCTCAGGCGGCGTCTGCGGCGACTGGGGGTGCCCGCCGGTGTCCCGCGGCTCGGCAAGGACATCTCCCCGGGGTGGGGGAGCCTGACCGAATCCGAGCGGAATCTGGTCCCGCTCGTCGTGGACGGACTCACCAACCGGGCGATCGCCGACCGGCTCCACGTGTCCGTGCACACCGTCAACACCCACATGAGGCACATCTTCACCAAGCTCGGCATCAACACCCGCGTCGAACTGACCCGGCTGGCCGTCGAACGGGGCGGTGCCGCCGACGGGACCGGGTGAGGGGCGCCCAGGCGTTCACCGCGCGGCCCGCGCGGCCGGAGCCACGGCTCACACGAAGGCGCTCTGCCCGGTTATGGACTTGCCGACGATGAGGGTCTGCATCTGGCGGGTGCCCTCGTAGGAGTAGAGGGCCTCGGCGTCGGCGAAGAACCGTGCGACGTCGTGGTCGAGGACGATGCCGTCGCCGCCGAAGATCTCACGGGCGGCCGCGACGACCTCCCGCATCCGGGACGTGGTGAACCCCTTCGCCAGCGCCGAGTGCTCGTCGCGGAAGACGCCCTGATCCTGCAGCCGGGCGAGCTGCACCAACATGCCCCAGGAGGCGGTGATGTCGCCGAGGCACTTCACCAGAAGGTCCTGCACCATCTGGAATCCGGCGATCGGACGCCCGAACTGCCGGCGTTCCCTGGCGTAGGCGAGGGCGAGCTCGTAGGCGCCGATCATGACCCCCAGGGCCTGCCAGGCGACACCGCTGCGCGTGAAGCGCAGGATCTCCGCGACGTCCCGGAAGGAGGAGATGTTCTGGAGGCGGTCGGCCTCCGGGACCCGTACGTCGGTCAGGGTGATCTCGGCGTTCTGCACGATCCGGAGCGCGATCTTGCCCTCGATCTTCACCGGCACGAACCCGGGGGTGCCCTTCTCGACGACGAAGCCCTTCACCTGGTTGTCGTCCACGTCCCGCGCCCACACCACGACGTGGTCCGCGAAGGTGGCGTTGCCGATCCACCTCTTCGCGCCGTTGAGCACCCAGGTGTCGCCCCGGCGCTCGGCGGTGGTGCGCATGCCGCCCGAGACGTCGGAGCCGCCCAGCGGCTCGGTCAGGGCGAAGGCGCCTATCTTCTCCATCGAGGCCATGGCGGGCAGCCACCTCTCGCGCTGCTCCCGGTCGCCGCCGGTGAGGACGGAGTAGAAGCTGAGCCCGTCGTGGACGCCGAAGAAGGTGGCGACCGAGGCGTCGACGCGACTCATCTCCATCGCGAGCATGCCGCCGAGCAGATGGCTCGCGGCGGGCCGGTGGGCACCGTAACCCTCGTACGGCAGGGCGGTCAGGCCGCTCCCGCGGAACCTCTCGACGAGTTCCACGGGGAACTCGCCCTTCTTCCAGTGCTCGTTGATCAACGGCTTCACCGCGTCACGCAGGAAGGCGCGGGCCTTGAGGAGTATCGCCCGTTCCTCGTGCGAAAGAAGCGCCTCGTAGTGGTAGAAGTCGGCGCCGCGCAGGTCGTCGGTGAGCACAGCGGGAGTGGTGGTCATGTCGTTCTCCTGGAGGGAATTCGTTTCCGTCAATGGGGCATCAGCAGCATGACCAGCGTTCCCATGGCCGTCGCTCCGTCCCAGAAGCGGTGGCAGACGCTGCCGAGGCTGGTCGAGTCGGCCACCGTGCCGGTGGTGGTGCGCAGTGCGGGTATGCCGCGGGTCAGCGAGTGCAGAGCACAGGCGAGCAGGTACAGCGCCAGCCCGCCGGTCACGACGCTGTCGGCCTTCGATCCGGCCAGGGAGTGGCCGCCCTGCATGGCCTGGTGGGCCGGCGGGACGCCGTCGGCCATGGCCCCTTGTGCGTGACCGGTCGCGCGGTACGACATCCAGGTCATGGCCGCCATGCCCACCGCGTAGGGCAGTCTCCGCACGGTCGCCGACAGCCGTCCCTCCGGGCCGCTCCTGACGGCTGTCAGCGGGAACCACAGTGCGGCGGCAGCGAAGAAGACCGACTGCGGCAGCGCCGGCAGGGCGCCGCCCCAGCTCCACGGCATCGCCGCCATGGCCAGCGCCATGGCGGCGTGCAGCAGGTGGTCGACGCGGCTGCGGCAACCACCGGTCCGGGTCCGGACGCTCTGCCGGAGCGCCCGGACGGCGGCCGCCGCGAACAGGGCGGTCAGCATGGAGTGGACGACTTCAGTGGCGCTCATGCCGAGGCGCACCCTTCCCCGGAGCGGTCAGCATCCGCGTCGGAACAGCAGCGTGTGGACGGGCGGCTGGTCAGCCGGTGGGGCGCGGGGCACGCAGGTGGGCCCGTTCGGCCAGTTCCTGCTCGTCGACGAGGTCGAGCATCGGCTTGCCCGGCGCGCACATCATGGTCACGACGAACCTGTTCCGCGCGTCCGTCAGCGCGTTGCCGTCCTGGTGGTGGATCACATCACCACCCGGCTCCCAGAACGTCCCGCCGGCTTCGACGACGCGCTCGGGTTCGCCCTCCAGTTCGAAGCGGACGGCTCCCTCCACGACGTACCCGAAGGAGGGGTCCGAGTGGCGGTGCGGCGGGGTTCCCTGGTCACCGGGCTCCCACTCGACCTGAATGGTCATCGCCGACGCACCCTCGGGAATGGCGAGCGGTGCCACGTCCTGGAGCATCGTCACCGCCGTCTTCCAGCCTTCCGACGTCTCCGGCATCGTGTTGCACCTCCGTAGATCCGCTGTGTGCTGAGCCAGACATACCTGGCGACCGGAACATCTCCGGACAGACATGCTGTCGGTCGGCCGTGTGTTTCCACGTCCTGGTCCCGCGCACGTCTCGCCGTGTTGACCGGATGCCGAGGTGATCCGTGACATGTGAGGTCGTGCCGCGATGTCACACCGTCGGCGTGAGCGCCGTACCGTTCTCCGGCGCGAGGGCGACGCCCAGCAGTTCCCCGAGGCGTTTCCTGGTGTCCTCTGCGCCGCGATGCAGAACGGTGGCCATGCCCAGGGCCTCGGCGGGCGGCAGGTTCTCCGCGTTGTCGTCGACGAAGACGCAGTCCCCGCCGGGCACTTCGAGCATCGACAGGAGGAGTTGATACGCGGTCGGCTCCGGTTTGCGCACGCCGTGCCGCCCGGAGACGAGCGCCGCGTCGAAGGACGCGTCGATGTCGAAGCCCTGATACATGTTCCACGGCGCCAGGCCCATGCTGTTGGACAGCAGACCCGTCTTCAGGCCGCGGGCGCGGGCCTGGGCCGGAACCGACGCCATGGCTTCGTCGAGACGGGAGTCCGCGAAGATCCGGCCCAGCAGGCCGGTGCCGTCGATGCCCAGCGTCCGCCCCAGGCGCCGGTTCCAGGCGGACTGTGTGGCCCGGCCGCGTTCGAGGTCGTGGGTGAGCGCGACCATCGCCGGGTTCCGGTACCAGCCGTCCGCCACCGCCCCTTCGGAAAGGCCCTCGCGGGCCTCGAAGCGACGTACCGCGTCATCGAGTGACGTGGTGAGCACACCGCCGAAGTCCACGATGAGACATGTTCTCGGCACAGTCTTCCGAACCTCTCTGCCACACCGTCCGCCGACAGCCGTGCGGCACTGTCAGCCACGGTGGTCGTCCGTGATCTCCCGGTACTCCTTCGGGGTCGGCTTGGGTATCTGCGAGCCCTCGCCGTAGAGGGCGCGGCTGATCCCGGCCCGCAGGTGCCGGGCGAGACGCGCGCCGGCACCCCCGCCGTTCGCACTGGATGTGATCGGCGTGTACTGCTCGTGCTGGGTCAGGAGGTGGAGTTCCGCCCGGCCGAGAGGTGCGTGGACCTCGACGAACTCGCCGTGCGGAAGGCGCTTGACGATGCCCGTCTCGCGGCCGTGCAGCACCTTGTCGCGATCTGTGCGCTGCAGACCGAGGGCCCACCGCTTGGCCACCGTGTAGGCCGCGACCGGCACGACGAACAGGCCGATGCGGACCGTCCATGTCACGGATTCGACCGAGAGGTGGAACCGGGTGGCGATGATGTCGTTCGCCGCGCCGACGAGCGACACCAGGTAGAAGCCGACCCAGGCGACGCCGAGAGCCGTGCGCACGGGACGGTTGCGCGGTCTGTCGAGCAGGTGCTGCTCGCGATCGTCCCCGGTCACCCAGGACTCGACGAACGGATACACGCCCATGGCCAGGAAGAAACCGACGCCCACCACCAGCGGTATCAGGTTGTCCAGGGCCAGGGTGTGCCCCCGGAGGGCGATCTCCCAGCCGGGCATCACGCGCAGCAGTCCGTCCGCCACGCCCATGTACCAGTCGGGCTGCGATCCGGCCGAGACCTGGTCGGCGCGGTAAGGGCCGTACAGCCAGATCGGATTGATCTGCACGAGTGCCGCGATCGCGAAGACGACACCGGCGACCAGGAAGAAGACACCCGCGGACTTCACCGCCCGTACCCTCGGCGGCGGACCCACCAGGTTCCTGTTGCTCCGCCCCGGGCCCGGATACTGCGTGTGCCTGTGGTGGAGCAGCAGGATCAGGTGGGCCACCAGCAGGCCCACCATGACGGCCGGGATGACCAGGACATGGATCGCGTTGAAGCGCGCCACCAGTTCGCTGCCCGGGAACCCGCCTCCGAAGAGGAACATCGACAGGTAGGTTCCGACGACCGGCACGGAGAGGATCGTCCCGTTCACGACGGCGAGCCCGGTGCCGGACAGCAGGTCGTCCGGCAGGTCGTACCCCGTCAACCCGCCGAACATCCCGAGGACCAGTAGCAGGAAGCCGAACAGCCACTGGAACTCACGGGGTTTGCGGAAGGCGCCGGTGAAGAACACGCGCAGCATGTGGACGAGCGCGGCCCCGATGAACACCAGCGCCGCCCAGTGGTGCGCCTGCCGGATCAACAGGCCGCCACGGACGTCGAAGGAGACGTGCAGGGTGGAGTCGAACGCCTCGGACACCGTCCGCCCCCGCAACGGCAGGTAACTGCCGTCGTACCGCACCTCTTTCATCGACGGATGGAAGTACAGGCTCAGGTAGATCCCGGTCACGACGATGACGAGGAAGCTGTAGAGGCAGATCTCTCCCAACAGGAAGGACCAGTGGTCTGGGAAGACTCTGCGCGCTCCGGCCCGCAGGCCGTACGGGCCGAGGCGTCCGTCCGCCCAGCGGGCGATGCGCTCCCCACCGCCTCCTTCGGCTGCTTCTTCCTTCTGGCTCTGATCATCCATGCCCCGGCAACCATTCCTCACCCGGCCCGCAAAGGGACTCCCTTGACGACATGAGCCCGCCCTGTAGCCGGACAGGGAACGGACACGGCAGGTCGGTCGCTGATCGTGGGCGGAACCGAGTCAGCACCGAGTCAGCGGGGCGCCTGATCCGCGCTCCCTGGGCGAGCAGGCTCATGACTGCTTCCACCCGTATGACCGGGCACGAGGCGTGGATGTGACGTGTGCGGCCCGAGGTGGTGCCCGGCGCCGTCGCGGCGTCGCATCAGGCGGCGCTCGCCTTCCGTCGTCCCACCCCAGATGCCTTCCACCTGCTCGGCCCGCAGGGCCCAGTGCAGGCACTCCTCCATGACCGGGCATCGACGGCAGACGGCCTTGGCCTCGGTGATCTGAACATGCGTCAGACCGCCGTCCCCTATGGGGAAGAACAGATCGGGGTCGAGGCGCACGCAGGCTCCCCGTTCACGCCAGTGGGTGGCGTTCTCGCGTGGTGCAGCAGCCATGGCAGAGAGGACCTCCAGGGTGTCATCCGGGACAGGGCACCTGGCCGGCGTGTGACAGGACGGCGCGCACCCGATCAGGGCACAATCTTGCGGGGGTTGAAGTTGCCGCCCGGGTCGGCTGCGCCGAAGAGCCCCGACATGATCGCGACACCCTCGGGCGAGATGTCCTCCGCCAACCAGGGCGCGTGCTCCAGGCCCACCCCGTGGTGGTGCGAGATCGTTCCGCCGGCGTCGACGAACGCCTGCTGGATCGCGTGCTTGACGGTGTCGTACTCGCCGAGCGGGTCGTCACCGAAGACGAAGGCGAAGGTGAAATAGAGGCAGGCTCCGGAGTGGTAGGAGTGCGACAGGTGCGACATGGTCCAGCCGGCGCGGCCGATCCGCTCGTAGGCGCGGTCGGCCGCCTCGTAGACCGCGGCGTGGATGCCGCGGAGCTTCGACCACGGGCCCGCGGTCTCGCTCACGTCGCCGGCCGCGCCGCGGTCGAGCAGGAAGTCGCGGATGTACGGGGTGTCGAACTTCTTCTGGTCGTAGAGCGCACCGGGTCCCGTGCCGACGCCGATGCCGTGATGCCGGCGCACGATCTTGTCGACGGCCGACTTCTGCCGCTTCACGTGTGCCTTGTCGCCCTCAAAGCCGATGAAGGAGAGGCACATCTCGTCGAGGTTCCAGCCGCGTCTCCTCAGGTACGCCATGAGGCCGGCCTGTGCCGTCCTGCGGATGCCCTTCGACTCCTTGCTCGTCGCCAGGGAGAAGGCCGTCTCGTGCGCGTCCGAGACCCGGGTGACGGAAGGCGAGACGTCGCTCTCCGCGATCTCCCGCATCGCCGCGAGGCCGTGGTCGAGACTCTGGAAGAAGTAGGCGTGGATTGCGCGCTTCGCGGGGAGCCGGTGCACCTGCACGGTGACCTCGGTGATGACGCCGAGCCGCCCCTCGGAGCCCACCACCATCTCCCGGACGCTCGGCCCGGTCGACGCGCTCGGCACGGCACGGACCACGAGGACCCCGCCGGCCCGCACGACGCGCAGCCCCTTGACGATGTCCGCGATGTCGCCGTACTTGTCCGACTGCATGCCGGACGACCGGGTGGCGACCCACCCGCCCAGCGTCGAGTGGGTGAACGAGTCGGGGAAGTGTCCCATCGTCCAGCCGTCCCGGTTGAGTGCGGCCTCCAGATCAGGACCCAGTGCCCCGGCCTGGGCCCGTGCCAGGCCGGAATCGGGGTCGATCTCCAGCACCCGGTCGAGGCGGCCGAGGTCGAGCGAGACGACCACCCGGGTCTCGTCCGCGTGCGGCTCCAGGCTGCCGGCGATGTTGCTGCCGCCCCCGAAGGGAATGACCACGGCGTCCGCTGCGACGGCCGCGTCGACGACGCGCCGCACCTCCGTCTCGTCGGCCGGGTAGACGATCACATCGGGACTGCGCGCGATCTCGCCGGCCCGGATGCGGACCAGGTCACGCAGGCTCTTGCCGTAGGTGTGGACGACCCGGGACAGGTCGTCCACGAGGACGTTCCCGGCTCCGACGATGTCGGTCAGCAGCGCGACGAACCACTCCGGCGCCGTCGAGGCCGGCACCTGCAACCGCCCGACGTCGGGCCGTTCCGCATCAAGCCCGCCCGCCCGCAGGTCGAGGCCGATGGTCTTCTGCACGAACGGCGCGAAACCAGGTTTGTCCTCGTGCCGGAAGCCGACACCTTCCACGCCCCAGCCCCACCACTTCATGTGTCTCACCTCAGCGGTGGGGGTCGCGTCGGTGCGGCGGACGGGTGCGGTCACGAACGGTCTCCTTCGGGTGTAGGGCGTGGGGTCGTCCGCACGCCGAGAATGCGGTCGGAGTTCTCCTCGGTGAGGGTGCGGATCGCCGAGCGGACACGTTCGGTGAACTCGCTCCTCGACTCCCCGGGAAAGGCAGTGAGCGGTTCGCCGAAGACGACGCCGACCGGCAGCCGGCCCGGCTTCGGCCAGTTCGATCCGCGAGGATGCGCCGCGTGCGCGCCGATGACGGCGACGGGGAGCACCGGCACCCCGGCCGACGAGGCGAGCGCCGCCGCCCCGGGCTTGAACGCTCCGAGTGAGCCGTCGCGTGACCGGGTCCCCTCGGGAAAGATCAGCAGCGGCACTCCCCGGTTCAGCAGGGCCTTGGCGCTCACTGCGCGCGCGTTCGTGCCGGTGCGGTCGACCGGGAAGGCGTTGAAGAAGAGGGCCGTGAGGCCGCGCCGCCGCCACACGTCGAAGAAGTAGTCCGCGGCGGCTCCCACCGCGAGGTAGCGCGCCAGCCGGCGCGGCAGTGCGCCCAAGATGAGCGGCGTGTCGAGGTGAGAGGTGTGATTGGCGACGACGACATACGCGTCCTCGACGTCCGCCAACCGCTCGCGCCCGAGTACCGTGACGCTGGTCAGGCTCCAGACGAGGGGCTTGAGCAGCCCCCGCTGTGCGATGAAACGCGCCGCAGCGTGTGAGCTCGAGGTGAAACGGCCGCGTATCGCCGACGGCATCCGCTTCCTTCCCGTGCGGGTTCGCCCGCACTGGTTGCTTCAGTGAGTGAGACTGTCGTCGCGGCCGGACGAGATCCGGCGCGAGATCCACCGCACCACGCGGCGTGGAAGACGGCGTGTGCACCAGAGCAGCAGCCGGTACCGGAAGCTCGGTACGGAGATCACCCGTCCGCGGCGCACGTCGCGCAGCGCCGTCTCGACGACGCGCCGGGCGTCCAGCCAGAGGAAGCCCGGAACGCCCGACGACCGGATACCGGCCCGCGTGTGGAACTCGGTACGGACCCAGCCCGGACAGAGTGCCGTCACGCTGACGCCCGTCCCGTGGAGCTCGTTCGCCAGTCCTTCGGAGAGCGAGGTCACGAAGGCCTTGACCGCCGAATAGCTGCCCATCGTGACGAACCCGGCCGTGCTCGACACATTGACGACCGCACCGTGCCCGCGTCCGCGCATGGCCCGGCCGGCGGCGCCGGCGAGTACCAGCACCGCACGCCCCATGACCTCGATCGCGCGGTCGTGCGGCGCGCTGTCGGCCGAGGTCATCGGTGCGCGCACGCCGAAACCGGCGTTGTTCACGAGCATGTCCACCGGCCGGGCGGAAACCTCCAGCCGGGCGGCGACCCGTGCGACGTCGGCACGCACGGCCAGGTCGGCGCGCAACACCTCGGCGGCGCGGCCCCGGGACCCGAGCTCGGCGGCCATCCGGCCCAGCCGCTCCCCGTCGCGCGCCACCAGGACCAGTTCCCAGCCGCGGTCCGCGAGGGCGCGGGCGAACGCCGCCCCGATCCCGGAGGTGGCACCGGTGACGAGCGCGACCCGCGGACGGTTCAGCACGGGCTCACCCGCCCTCCGCTCGGCATCCGGGATGCCCGCCCGGCCGTCGCCCTGAGGGAGGGCCGCCCGGCCGACGACCGGCTCCGGCAGCGGCACCAGGTGACGTGCCTCGTGCAACGGCAGCTGGCTGAGTCCATGTGCCTGACACACCTTTCGATTCCGGGGTCATCGCGTTAGACCGGGTACGCCTCCGCCGTGTGACACGAGCGTCCGCACATGACGGAGGCGAGCGGTGTCACACATGTGCCGGTGGCGCGGTCTTATGTGTCGGTCCCCGACGGCTCCTCGCGGGTTCCGGGACCGCTGCAGAGTCCACCGCTCCCGCCCAGAAAGCCCATGCATGACCCCGAACAACGAGACGACGACCGTGCCGCCCGAGACCGCGGGTTTCGACGTGCGTGAGTTCGCCCGCACGGCACATGGCAGCCGCCGCGGAACGCTCGACCTCGGGCCGCTCGCCGACGAGCCGCTCGACGCCGACTCCGTCCGGCTCGTACGCGCGCTGCGTGACATGGAACGCACGACGCTGCGGCGCGTGCGTGACCTGCTGGTCACGGCGACACACAAGGACGCGCGGGTCACCGCGTTCCTCACCACGTGGATGTTCGAGAGGTTCTGGACGGCCGACGCCCTCGACGCAGTCCTGGACGTCTCTCCCGCCGCCCGCGAACTGCCGCCGAGCGCCGGTCCGGCACGGCGGGTGCGCGCGGAGCGCCGTGAACGCCGCGGCCCGGCGCGCCGCTCCCTCGTCGCCAACGTCACCGGTACGCGGATCGTCGCCGTACACATGACGACGTACCTCGTGGACGAGTGGATCACGCAGTCGGCCTACCGGCGTCTGACCGGCGGGTCCTCCGCCATGGCGTCGATCGTCGACCCCGTGCTGGAGACCAAGCACCGTCACGTCCGCTTCCTCGCCGAGGAGGCGGAGCGCCGGCTCCGTGACTCGGCCCGCGCGCAGCGTCTGACCTGCCGCGCCCTCCGGCACGCCGCCTGGCCGCTCGGCTCGGTCGACCGCTCCGGGCACGAGCGCACCTTCTTCGAACGTCATGTCTTCGGCGACCAGCGCGGACGGGCCGAGGCCCGCCGTATCCGGGGGATGGTCGCCGCGCTGCCCGGCATCCGCCCCGGTGTCGCATCCACCGTGGAATCGAGGCTCCTTCCGTGACACCGCACCACGCGAACACCGGGCTCGGCGACGCGCACGTCCTGCTGACCGGTGCCACCGGTTTCGTCGGGCAGGCCGTGCTGGAGCGGCTGCTCGGCGACCACCCCGGCACCCGTGTCTCGCTCCTCGTGCGCCGCAAGGGCAGCCAGAGCGGGCAGGACCGGCTCCGGCAGCTGCTGCGCAAACCCGTCTTCCGGCGCTGGCGGGACACCGTGGGCGCCGAAGAGGCCGAGCGCATCGTCCGGGCACGGATCACCGTGCTCGACGGCAGCATGAGCAGCATCCCCGAGCTGCCCTCCGACCTCGACGTCGTCATCCACGCGGCGTCGACCGTCTCCTTCGACCCGCCCATCCACGAGGCGTTCGACACGAACGTCAACGGCGCCGTGGGACTCTACGAGGCCCTGCTCGCCTCGGGATCCGACCCGCACGTCGTCCATGTGTCGACCTGTTACGTCGGAGGGCTGCGCCGCGGTGTGGTGCCCGAGGCCAGGCTCGAACACGACGTCCTCTGGCACACCGAGTGGACCCTGGCCACCCGGGCCCACCAGCAGACCGAACTCACCTCGCGGGAACCGGCGATGCTGGAGCGGTTCATGTCCCGCGCCCGCGGCGACCACGGGAAGGAGGGCCCGATCGCGGCGGCCCGCGCCAGCGAGAACGCGCGGCGCACGTGGGTGCGTTCCCAGCTCGTCGCAGCCGGCCGGCGGCGCGCGCAGAGCCTGGGGTGGACCGACGTCTACACCCTGACGAAGGCACTCGCCGAACGCGCCGCGGAAGATCTCTGGGGCGAGGCCGGACACCGGCTCTCGGTGGTCCGGCCCGCGATCATCGAGAGCGCGCTCCGGCACCCGTTCCCCGGCTGGATCGACGGCTTCAAGGTCGCCGATCCGCTGATCTTCGCCTACGGCCGCGGCCAGCTGCCCGACTTCCCTGGGCTGCCCGACTCGATCCTCGACGTCATCCCCGTCGACTTCGTCGTCAACGCCATCCTGGCCGTGGCGGCCAACCCGGCCCCCGTGGATGAGCCGGAGTACTTCCACATCGCCTCGGGCGCGTCGAATCCGCTGCCCTTCCACCGCAGTTACGAGAACGTACGCGCCTACTACACGCGGCACCCGGTGCCGGCGGACGACGGATTCGTCGACGTGCCGGCGTGGAAGTTCGCGGGCGAGCGCAGCTTCAACCGAAACCTTCGGCTGGCGAGGGCGAAGGCCGACCTGTGGGACGCCGCTCTGCGGCTGATGCCGAACGACGAGCGCAAGCGCGCTCTCGCGAACGGCAACGCCCGGGTGCGCGCCGGTATCGCCACCCTCGGCAACTTCATCGACCTCTACCGCGCGTACGCGCAGACCGAGATCGTCTTCGACGACCGCAACGCCCGCGCGCTGAACAACGCCCTTCCGCCCGAGCTGCGGGAGGACCGCGGCTTCGACGTGGAGCGGATCGACTGGGAGGAGTACCTGCAGAAGGTGCACCTCCCCGCCCTCGGCGAGCTGACGGCCGCCCACCACCGCCGAAAGACAGCGGCCGCCCGCCCGGCAAAAGCCCGTCCGAAACGCGAACTGCCGCGCCGCACCGACGTGGTCGCCGTCTTCGACCTGGAACGGACCGTCGTCGACTCCAACATCGTCGAGCAGTACCTCTGGGTGCGTACCGCGGGCATCCGCAAGGCGGCCTGGCCGAAGGAGGTGGCGGATCTGCTCGTCTCCCTGCCCGGCTACCTCCGCGCCGAGCGACGTGACCGCGGCGAGTTCATCCGCGCCTTCCTGCGCCGCTACCGCGGCATGCCCGTGGCCCGTCTGGAGGAGGTGGCACGGCAGCGCGGCTACGCCGACACGATGCTGCGGCACACGAGCGCGGACGCCCTGGCGCGCATCCGTGAGCACCGCGCGGCCGGCCACCGCACCGTGCTGGTCACCGGCTCGGTCGCCCTTCTCGCCGCTCCGCTCGCCGACCTGTTCGACGAGGTCGTCGGGAGCTCCATGGACGTGCGGGACGGGGTGCTCACCGGCTACCTGGCGAAGCCGCCGCTGGTGGACGAGGCGCGGGCCGCGTGGCTTGAGCGGTACGCCGAGGAGGGCGGCTACGACCTCGCCGCCTCCTACGGCTACGGCGACAGCCACGCCGACCTGCCGTGGCTGTCACTGCTCGGCCGGCCCTCGGCGATCAACCCAGATGCCGGACTGGCGCGCGCGTCGTACAAGAGGAACTGGGACATCCACCGCTGGAAGAGCGGCGGTCCGGGGGTGCGCCGCGAGGTCGCCGCGGTCCGGGCGGCGCATCCGGCGCGCACCGACGAGAAGAGCGACTGATGGCCTTCGACATGGACAAGTACACGAAGAACTCCACCGGCGTGCAGTGGGCCGACCTCGACTTCGACGCGTTCGAGCGCGACCCGCTGCCCGAGGAGACGCTGCGCACCCTGCGCTACATGTGCGACATCGAGTACCACACCGTGTGTTACCTGCGTGATCTCCTGACCACCCCGTCGCACGACGAGCCCGCGGTGGGCGCTTTCATGACGATGTGGAACCGGGAGGAGTTCTGGCACGGCGAAGCGCTCGCCGCCGTGCTGGCGCGCCACGGCCTGGGAGTCGACTTCGACGAGCTCAAGGCGACCCGCCTGAAGCTCGGCTGGCGTGACCGCCTGGGCACGGTGAAGCAGACGGTGATCGGTCGGTTGGTCGGAAACGACTTCATTGCCGTGCACATGGCATGGGGAGCGGCCAACGAGTGGTCGGCGACCGCCGCGTACCACCGGCTCGCCGCGCTGGAGAGCCATCCCGTGCTGGTACCGCTGCTCAAGCGGATCGCACAGCAGGAGACGAAGCACGTCGCGTTCTACGCGTCGCAGGCGCGCGACCGGCTCGCCGCGAGCAGGAAGCCCGCGTCGTCGCCCGTCTGGCGCTGGAGAAGGCCTGGGGCCCCGTCGGCTCGGGCGTCATGCCCGAGACCGAGGTCACGCACGTCATGACGCACCTCTTCGCGGGCTCCGAGGGCCGCAAACTCGTCCGCGACATCGACGCTCACATTGCGAAGCTGCCGGGCCTGGACGGGCTCCACATAGTCGAGGACGCCATGGACAGCCGGGGCATCCCTGCCTGACACCGCCGTCGAAGCGGACGCGGGGTGACCGGGTACGCCCCGCGGGCGGCACCCGGCGCCGGCGCCCAGGCCCTTCGGGCGCGCCGCGGACCGCGTCCGCCGTCATGCCCCGTCGACGAAGGTGACCGTCTCGGCGAGCGGTGCGCGGCCGGTACGGGTGTAGGGCACGGTGGTGTCCTCGAACCCGATCGACATCCCGCAGAAAAGGATGAGATCGTCGGGAGGCGACAGGACCTCCGCCACGGTCCTGCGGTAGACCGACCACGCCATCTGCGGGCAGCTGTGCAGGCCTTCGGCGCGGAGCAGCAGCATCACCGTCTGCAGGTACATGCCGACGTCGGACCACTGGGGCCGGCCCAGACCGCGGTCGATGTAGCAGAACAGGGCGGCGGGGGCGCCGAAACAGTCCCAGTTCGCCGAAGCGGCCCGCTGGCGTGCCTCCCAGTCCTCGCGCTCGATGCCGAGTGCGCTGTAACGCTCCGCGCCGAAGGCGGATCGGCGCTCGCGGTAGGGGGACTTGAGCGTCTGCGGGTACATCTCGTACTCCCGCTCGTCCCAGGGATCGTGGGCGATCACCCGCCCGCCGGCGCGCTCCTTGAGGTCGTCCAGCGGCAGGCCGGTCAGCACGTAGACCTGCCAGGGCTGGAGGTTCGACCCGGAGGGCGCCCACGCCGCAGCGGAGAGCACTCGCTCCAGCACCTCCCTCGGTACCGGGCGGTCGATGAATCCCCGTGCGGCCCGTCGGCTCGTCACTGCCTCGTAGACGTCCAAGATCATCAACCTCTCTCGTCCGCCCCCTCCCTTATCATGCGAAAGATCTTGTTATCTAACAATATGCACAGTTTGGGGATGCTGTGCCGGAACCCGGCATCGGCGCGACGTCATCGAGAGTGGCGCGGCGCGGCCGGTCGATCGGATGCCGGTGAGTCGATGGCCGGAAGGTGGTCCTCGGCCCACAGGAAGAGAACGGCCAGCGGGATGAGCAGGGCTTTGCCGTGCGGAGAGAGCGCGTAACGGGGTCGGGACGGCAGTCCGGGCCATGTCTCTTGGGTGACCAGGTCGACAGCGGTGAGTTCCTGGAGCCGCCGGCTGAGCATGCGGTTGCTGACGTCGGGGATGCGCTCGCGGATCTGCGCGACGTCGGCCGGGCCTTTGGCGAGAGCCATGAGAATCGGGCCGTTCCAGCCCTTGCTGAGCAAGGCGAAGGCCCGGGTGATGGCAGGCGAGGCGTCGGCCGACTGCGGATTCTCGGGCCGGGGTGCCGGCCGAGGGTTCTGCGGGGTGGGCATGGGGTGTGTCCGTTCCGGTACGGCGCGAGCCGTCGCTGCCGGCCGCGCCCGCGGTGCGCTGCCGACGTGCGGCAGCGCCCTGTTGGCTGTCACCACCCGGCCGGATCTCGTCTGCCTGGGCCTGGTGGTAGGCATGGAGTGCGCTGGATCAGTCGTCGCCGTCATGACGACGCGCGTGGGCGTGCGCGTGACGTCGAACCGCCACAGCGGTGCCGGACCCCGGCAGGGTCGCCGGGAGCAATTCCCCAGAAGCCGGCGCACCGCCCTTCGTGTCGCGGCCTTCCCTGATGACCCAGTGGCCGAACAGGACCGCTGTGATCCCGCAGATGCTCCACAGGGCGAGGACCGCGAGGTGGCCGGCGTCGGCGGCGCCGTCGAAGTAGGTGGTGTCGCGCAGCAGACTGGCCCCGGCGCCCGGGGGCAGCCACTGGCCGACGTGGTCCACGCCCTCGGGGAGCAACTCGGGGGCGGAGGTGGCGCCGGAGAAGGCGTTTCCGGCGAAGACCATGACCGCGGCGCTGAGCCCGAGGCCCACCGGCCCGAGGAGCCGGATCAGCCCGGCGGCGGTGGCGCTGACGGACAGCAGGTCCAGCGCCAGGATCGCCCACGTGGCCAGGGGATGGTGGGGCAGTGCCCCGAGGAAACCCTGGGCCACGAGATGCACGCCGAAGGCCGCGATGGCGCATGCGACGAGCAGGGTCAGCACGCGGTGGCGCGGCCGGGCCAGACCGCGAGCCATCGTGACGAACGCCCCGATCAGGATGCCGCAGATTGTGAGCGGGAAGACCGTTGAGCTGAACACCACGCCCCGGGGGTCCGCCGTGGCGAGGGGCACCACGTCGACCCCCTGCACGAGGACCTTCGCCGGGGAAGCGGCGTGGACGGCTCCCTGACCGGCGGCCACCTGCTGGTGGGCCTTCGCCCGGGAACGCGCACCGTGGGCCTTCTCCTCGGCCTTCTGCTCGGCGGCCTTCTGCCGGGCGGCCATCCGCTGGGTGGCCCTGTCGGCCAGCTGCTGCCCGACATCGGTCAGCAGCTGTGCCACGGAGGGGCTCGCCGCCGTGGCCTTGAGCACGGTGATGCCGCCGCCGGAGACGGCGAACGCGCCGTAGACGTCCCGGTTCCTGATCGCCGATCGTGCGGCCCGCTGGTCGGGATAGAGGCGGAAGTCGAAGGCGCCGGGCTTCTGCCGGGTCAGTCCCTCCACCGCGGCCTGGCCGGCAGCGCCCGTGCCCACGATCCCGACCGGGACGTCGCGGGGCGAGATCCGCCCCGCCGGCCAGGCGAACGTCATCACGGCCAGGGTGATCACCAGGGGCAGCGCCACGGCGGCAATGATCACTTCGCGCCAGGCCCGATGGCCTGACAAGGGGTTCCTCACGGTCTGCCTCTCGAAAAAAAGAATGATCGTTTTTCTTGAACCCTCAGTCTGGCTCGTCGTGTTCCCGCACGTCAATACGAATGTTCGTTTTCTTTGCTAGGCTGAGCTCATGCCCAAGGTCTCCCAGCAGCACATGGACGCCCGCCGCAAGCAGATCCTGGACGCGGCGCGCCGTTGTTTCCTCCGGGACGGGTTCCACTCCACATCCATGCAGGACCTGTTCGCGGAGGCGGGGCTGTCCGCGGGCGCGGTGTACCGCCACTTCACCAGCAAGGACGAGATGATCCTCGCGATCGCCGAGGAGAACATGAGCGATGTCCTCGACATCACGCTCGCCGTCGCCAGGAACCGGCAGGGCCAGTCCATGGGGGCGGTCCTGGCGGAACTGCTCGACGTGATCAGGGTCAAGTCCGCCGAGGAGGACGTGGCCGGACTCGCGGTGCTGGTCTGGGGCGAGGCCATGCGCAACCCCTCGCTGGCGCGCAGACTCGACCACCTCATGGGCCGCATACGCGCCAATCTCGTCACCCTGGTCCGTGACCACCAGGAACAGGGCGGCCTGCCCACGAGCGCATCGGCCGAGGGGATCGCCTCGACGATGCTCTCCGTCCTCCCCGGCTACATCCTGCAGGTGGCTCTGCTCGATCAGGACGTGGTGGCCGAGGTGCCCGACGCGGTGCGGGCCTTGTGGCCGGGGCCACCCGGTGAGCGCTGAGCGCTCTCGTGCCATGGGACCGCCGCCCCCGACGTCCCGCAGCACCCTGCGCTCCGGGCTGTACGAGTACGACGCCATCGGCCGC